>SKUG01000253.1 GCA_007122215.1 Thermoleophilia bacterium
CCATGCCAGCCGGAGGCCCGAGCGCTGATGGTGCAGGCGCTCGACATCGTCGCCGCCATCGGGATCGTGGTGCTGGCAGCGGCCTGCGTGCTCGACCGGGGCAGGCTCCGCCCCGTGGTGCTGTTCGTGGTCTTCGGGATGGTGATGTCGCTGCTCTGGATCCGGCTGGGAGCCCCCGACCTCGCGATCGCCGAGGCCGCGATCGGGGCCGGCCTCGTCGGGGCGCTGCTGATGGCTGCCGTCGTCAGCGAGGCGCGCAGCACCAGCGACCATGCCACGGGTCGCTCGGCGCGCCGGGCAACCGCCTGGCTGGGGGGCCTGCTCGCGCTGGTGGTGTCGATCGCCCTGGTCGCTGCGCTGCGGGATGCCTCACCGGCGTCGGGCGGCACCGCGGCAGCCGTGCCGGATGCCGTTGCAGAGTCGGGCATCGCACACCCGGTGACGGCAGTCCTGCTCAGCCTGCGGGCGTGGGACACCCTGCTGGAGCTTGCGGTGCTGATGGCAGCCGTGATCGGTGCAGGGCTCGCGCTGCGCTCTGCTGGTGGACCGGCACGCGGGGAGGCCTCGCATGGCGTCACGCAGCATGGCGACCCCGTGCGGGAAGCAACCTCGGATGGGGCCGACAGCCGCCAGCTCGCACCATGGCTCGCCACCCAGGTCGTCCCGCTGCTGGTGGTCGCGGGCATCGCGCTGCTCGCGGTCGGCGCCTACGGGCCCGGCGGGGAGTTCCAGGCCGGGGCGGTGCTGGCGGCAGCACTGGTGCTGCTGCGCATCGCAGGGATCGTCGAGATCGAGCGCGTGCCAGACCTCGTGCTGCGCGCTGGCGTGGTCATCGGCGTGGCCGCCTTCGCGACCGCAGGGCTCGTGAGCGCTGCCGGCAACGCTGCCATGCTGACCTGGCGTGGGGATGCCGCGGAGGTGTGGGTGCTCGTGATCGAGGTTACCGCCACCGTCGGCATCGCCATCGCGCTGGCGCTGCTGCACGCAGCCTGCAGCCCTGCCCGTCCGCTCCCGTCCCGACGCGATGCCGATGCGAGGGAGGTGGGGCCGTGACGGCGACGCTGACCTACCAGCTCGCCGGGGCAGCCATCTTCGCGATCGGCCTGGTCGGCCTGGTGGTGGCCGCCAGCCTGATCCGCCGCCTGATCGCCGCGAACATCGTCGGCGCCGGTGCCTTCCTCGTGCTCATCGCCACGGCATACGGCGATGGCTCGGCGCCGCCCGATGCCGTCCCGCAGGCGATGGTGCTGACCGGGATCGTGGTCGCGGTGAGCATCACGGCGCTCGGGCTCTCGATGGTCGTGCGGCTGCACGCGGTGGAGTCCGACGGGCACGACGCATCGTCCGACGACGCCCGGGGAGGCGGCGCGTGAGCGATCCCGTCACGCTGATGCTGCTGCTGCCGCTGCTCGGCGCGGTCCTGTGCTGGCTCGTGCCCGCCAGCCTCGCCCGTCCCGTTGCCCTGCTCGTGAGCGTCGCGACGCTCACCCAGGCGCTGCGGGTGACGGCAGGCCTGCCGGCTGACGGCCCGCTGCGAGTGCCGCTCGGTGGCTGGGAGGCACCTGCCGGCATCGAGCTGTCGATCACCGGGTTCGGGCTGCTCATGGTCGCCGTCTCGGCCCTGGTGACCGCGGCACTGGTGGTCTTTGCGATGCGCGAGCCCGGCCTGCCGGTGCGGGCCTGGACGTCGCTCACGCTGCTCGCGCTGGCGGCGATGGGAACGCTCTACACCAGCGGTGACCTCTTCAACATCTACGTCGGGCTGGAGCTGCTCGGCGTCGCGGCGGTGGGCCTGGTGGCCACGGGCAGCGACCGCCGCACGCTGCGTGCGGGCATCCGCTACCTCACCGGGGCCTTTGCAGGCTCGCTGGCCTACCTGATGGGGGTCGCGATCCTCTACCGCACCAGCGGCTCGCTCGCGCTGCACCAGGTCGACGGCAGCGGACACGCCGAGGCTGCCGCGCTCGCGTTGATCACCGTGGGGCTGATGCTCAAGGCAGGCGCCTTCCCCGTCCACTTCTGGCTGCCGGTCGCCCACGCCGCCAGCCCGGCCTCGGTCAGTCCGCTGCTGTCGGGACTCGTGACCAAGGCATCGATCTTCGTGCTGCTGCGCGCCTGGGTCGAGGCCGTCCCCGGAGCTGCCACGCCCGCAGCTGCAACGCTGGTTGGGATCCTCGGCTGCGCCGCCATCCTCTGGGGATCGCTGCAGGCGCTCCTGAGCCCGCACATCAAGCCGATCATCGCCTACAGCACCGTGGCACAGCTCGGCTACCTGCTGGTCGGCGTGCCCCTGATCGTCGTCGCTGCCGCAGGCTACGAGGCCGCGACGCTCGCCTGGACGGGCCTGGCGATCTACTGCGCGGCCCACGCGATCGCCAAGTCCGCGCTCTTCCTCAGCGCCGGGGTGATCGTGCATGCCATGGGCTCGACCCGCATCGACGGCCTCGCAGGTGCTGCCGGGCGGATGCCCATGGCCACCACCGCCTGGCTGCTCGCGACGATCGCGCTGATCGGCCTGCCGCCCAGCCTCGGGTTCGTCGGCAAGTGGTACCTGCTGCTGGCGGCGCTCGAGGCCGGTCAGTGGTGGTGGCTCCTGCCGATCGCCGGCGGTGGCCTGCTCACCGCCGCCGTGCTCGTGCGCGCTGCCCGACGGTTCTTCACGCCCGCCCCCGAGGACATGGTCGTCGAGCGCCGGCACCTGCGCGAGGCTCCGGCGCTCGTGCTCGCCCTGGTGGCGGTGGTCACGGGCTTCGTGGCCATCCCGATCATCGAGCTGACCACGGCCGGCGCGCCCTTCACCGCAGAGCTCGAGCCGTGAACGGGATCGTCCCCCCACTGCTCGTGCTCACCTCGCTGCTCCCGGCGCTGGTGATCTTCGCGCTGGCCGAGGAGCAGCGCCTGCTGCGCACCACCGTCAACCTGCTGGGCGCGGCCACCAAGGTCGTGCTGGTCGTGGTGATGCTCGTCGGGGTCGCCAACGGCATGAGCTTCGAGTGGCGCTACGAGCTCTTTGCCGGCATCGACCTCGCGCTTGCAGCCTCGAAGCCCGCGCTGCTCTTCGTCTCGCTGTCGGCGTTCCTCTGGCTGCTCACCACCATCTACGCCATCGGCTACCTCGAGGGATCGCCGCATCGCTCCCGGTTCTTCGGCTACTTCAGCCTCTGCGTGGCGTCGACGATGGGCATCGCGCTCGCCGACAACATGCTCACGTTCCTGATCTTCTTCGAGCTGCTGACGATCTCGACCTGGCCGCTGATCGTGCACCGCGGCACCGACGAGGCCAGGCGCGCCGGCAACGTCTACCTCGCCTCCCTGGTCGGCGGTGGCACGGTGCTCCTGGTCGGGATCGTCTGGCTGTACGCGACGGTCGGGGCGGTCGAGCTCACCCCCGGCGGGGCGATCACCGACGCTGCCGGCAACGAGACCGCGCTTCGCTGGATCTTCTGGCTGATGGTCATCGGGCTGGGGGTGAAGGCCGCGATCGTGCCGCTGCACGGCTGGCTGCCGCGCGCCATGGTGGCTCCGGCACCGGTGAGCGCGCTGCTGCACGCGGTTGCGGTGGTCAAGGCCGGCGCCTACGGCATCAGCCGGGTGGTGCTCGACCTCTACGGCATCGACCTGGCCGGCGACCTCGGGCTGCTCACCCCGCTCGCGGTGATCGCATCGGTGACGATCATCTACGCATCGCTGCGGGCGATCGCCCAGGACGAGCTCAAGCGCCGGCTGGCCTTCTCCACCGTCAGCCAGGTCTCGTACATCATCCTCGGCGTTGCCCTGGCCAGCAGCGTGGCGGTCACCGCCGGCCTCGTGCACCTGGTCCACCAGGGGCTGATGAAGGTGACGCTCTTCTACTGCGCGGGCAACGTCGCCGAGCGCCATGGCGTGCACCGGATCAGCGAGATGCGCGGGCTCGGCCACCGGATGCCCGTGACGATGATGGCATTCACCGTGGCGGCGATCGGGATGATCGGCCTGCCGCCCACGGCCGGCTTCATCACCAAGTGGTACCTCGGGACCGGTGCGGTGGCGGCCGGGCAGGCGTGGGTGATCCCCGTGCTGATGCTGAGCACGATGCTCAACGCCGCCTACTTCCTGCCGGTGATCGCGACGATCTGGCGAAACCCCCCAGCCGACGTGGCTGCAGCCGATGCGCCATCCCGGCCCGTGGGGCGGCTGCGCGCCGGCGCCGGCACCTGGCAGCCCCAGCGTCCGGCGATCGAGGAGGCCCCCGCCATGCTCGTCGTGCCGGCAGCGATCACCGCCGCCGCATCGGTGTTCGTGGCCATCGTCGCGGCCTCCCGGGTCAGCCCCCTGACATGGGCCGAGCTCGTCGCCCGTGCCGCGGTCGGCGGGGCGGGAGGCGCGCCATGAGCGGCCCTGCATGGACGCCGTGGCTCGCGGTGCTGGCGCCGCTGGCCGTGCTCGCGCTGGTGCTCGTGCGACCGAGCCTCGGCATGCTGCGGATCGGCGTGCCGGCAGCACCGCTCGGCCTGCTGCTGGTCGGGCTGGCCCGCCCGGCCAGCGACACGGGCATCGAGTGGCTCGGGCTGGGCGTGACGCTGGGCATGGACGATGCGACGATGCTGCTCATCGCACCGGCTGCCGTGGCCTGGATCGCCGCGGGCCTGCTGCTGCGCTGGGAGGGACTGAACCATCCGCTGGAGGTGGCCTCGGGCATGATGCTCGCGCTGTCGGGCATGGCCTGGGCCCTGCTCGCGCGGGACGTTGCCACCTTCTACGCCGGCTTTGCGATCATGACCGTCTCCACGGCGCTGGTCGTGGTCGCGCCGGACACCCCGGCAGCGCGGCGGGCAGGGCGGATCTACATCGCCGTGACCATCCTCGGCGAGGTGCTGCTGCTGGCAGGGCTGTGGCTCGTCCTGGGCGGGATCGGCCCCCAGGCAGCGGTTGCCGACGTCCAGGCCCAGGTGGCTGGCAACAGCGCTGCAGCGCTGCTGATCGCCGCCGGGCTCGGCACCAAGGTCGGTGCGCTGCTGCTGCACGTGTGGATGCCGATCGTCTACGCCGGAGCCCACCTGGCCGCAGCGGTGGCGCTGTCTGCCGCGATGATCAACGTCGGGGTCATCGGCCTCGTGCGCCTGCTGCCGGTGGGGGTGGAGGCGATGCCGTGGGTCGGCACCGCCATCGCGGCATGGGGCGCGCTGGGCGTCGTCGCCGGGGTGGCGCTGGGCCTGACCCAGCTCGCTCCCCGTGCAGCACTGGCCTACAGCAGCGTCAGCCAGATGGGCCTGATGCTCGCCGTGCTCGGGGTCGTGCTCGCCCACGGACCGCTGCCCGGGGCTCCGGCCGCTGGCGTGGTGCTCGCTGGCTTCGCTGCCCACCACGCTGCCGCCAAGGGCCTGCTGATCGCCACTGCGGGGATCCCGATCGAGCGTCGCAGCCGCTGGACCCTGCCGGTCGCGATCGTGGCGGCACTGGTGCTCGCCGGGGTGCCACTGACCACCGGCGCCCAGTCCAAGGACCAGCTCGCCGCGCTCCTGCAGGGAGCATCCGACCTGCCCGTCGGCCTGCTGCTGGGCGTCGGGTCGCTGCTGACATCGGCGCTGATGGCCCACGTCACCTGGCTCCTGCATGCCGGTCGCCGGATCAGCGACGAGGAGCGGCCCGGTGAGCACAACCACGCCGCGGCGTGGGTACTGCTCGTGGGAGGGATGCTGCTGGTGGCGGTCCTCCTGGCCGCTGCGCTGCCCGGGCCGGGGCCGCTGCCCGGGCCGGGCAAGCTCGCCGAGGTGCTGCTGCCGATCCTCGCCGGCGTGCTGCTCGGGAGCGGGATCAGCACTCGCCTGCAGCGACGCTCCCGGGCGGCGGTGCCACGCGGGGACCTCGCGACCTACGCCCCGTGGGCCACGCGGGTCGCCCGCCGGGTGCGTGCCGGTGGCATGCGCCTCACCAGCATGCGCGAGGTGCGATCGCGGATCCGGGGGGCCGGCATCCCCGGCCAGCTCGCCCGTGGGGAGGAGCGGCTTGCGACCTGGAGCGTGGCGATGTTCGTGATGCTCGCGCTGGTCGTGGTCGTCGGAGGCATCACCTGGCTGGGAGCAGCACCATGACGAGCCAGCCATCCACCCGGTCGGCACCCACCCGGCGTGCCGGGATCCTGCGCACGGGGGCGGAGCTTGCGGGCTGGCTCCTGGCCTGGGCAGTCGCCTGGGTCGTGCTGGTCGAGGGCCGTGAGGTCTCGACCGTCCTGATCGTGCCCGGGCTGCTGCTCGGTGCCGTGGCGTCCGTGTGGATCCGTCGCGGCACGGCCGCCGGCGCGCACGGCGCACGCGCAGGGCAGGTCCGCGGCTGGCTGATGCTCGTCGCCTGGATGGTGCCCGTGCTCGTGCGGGGCGGCATCGACGTGGCGCGGCGGGCGCTGGCGCCGAGCTGCCCCGTCCACCCGGCGATCGTCGAGTGGGAGGCTGCCGGCACCAGCCGTGCCGGCCGCGAGCTGATGGCGGTGCTCGTGAGCACCATGCCCGGCACCCTCGCCACGAGCATCCACGGCACGCGCATGCGCATCCACCTGCTCGACGACCGCCTCGACTGGCAGGCATCGATGCGCCAGCTCGAGGAGCTCGTGGGCCGGCTGCATCCACCTGCAGCCGATCCGTCACCGGCGGGGCGGGAGGGCTGACCATGGGCTACGTCGAGTCGATCGAGCTCCACCTCGACGAGGACGGCGCGGCACGTATCCGCGAGGTGTGGCAGGCGCTGGATGCTGCCGGCACGTCATCGCTCTGGGCCGGTGGATCGGGCCGCCACGTGCCACACGTCACCGTCAGCGTCGTGCGTGCACCGATCGCCGACGACGCCCCGCCCCGGCTCGCTCCGCTCG
>SKUG01000128.1 GCA_007122215.1 Thermoleophilia bacterium
ACTTCTGCCTGGCACGGCTGCGGCCCGATGGCACGCTCGACCCGACCTTTGCCGGCACCGGGTGGACGACCCTGGACATCGCCCCGGAGGCCGGAACCGACCGGGCCTACGCGCTGGAGGTCGATCCTGCCGGCCGGATCGTCACTGCAGGGTTCTGCCAGATGGGAGAACCAACCGGGTGGGACTTCTGCCTGGCCCGGCTGACCCAGGATGGCGTGCCGGATCCGGGGTTCGGGGCCGGCGGCAGCACCAGCATCGACATCGCCCCGGATGATGGCTTCGACCTTGCCTACGACCTCGCGCTTGCCCCTGCGGGCCGAATCGTGCTCGCCGGCGGATGTGCCATGGGCCCCCCAACAGGCTGGGACAAGTGCCTCGTGGCCCTGACCGAGACGGAGGCACACGGCCCTCCCCCCACGACGCCTGCGCTCCCGAAGCAGCCGACGCGGCTGGTCTCACGACAGATGGCGAGCCCCTCCACGTTCAAGCGCTGCGGGGCCTTTCGACAGCCGTGCGCATTCCACAGGGGCTCACGGCTGGGGATCCGCGTCAGGGCCACCCCCAGGGGAGTGACCGAAGGCGCTCGCGTGCGTTTCGCCTACCATCGCCGGACCGCACGCGGATGGAGCCAGCGCCGGGTCGTCGAGCGCACCGTGAACGCTCGCGGCGAGGCCCAGGCCATCGTCTATCCCCCGGTGGGCTCCTGGGCGGTAACCACCCACCTCCTCGAGGGCGAGCGCGGCCGGGCCTCCGAGGCCAACCGCCAGTTCGTGCGCGTGAGGCCACGCCACGGTTCCTGACCTGTGGACCCCGCCGCGCGTGGCCAGCGATGCGCAGGTCTCGATCGGACCGCGACCGGGAGCGCAGCCACGCGCGGAAGTCGCAGCTTGCACGGAGACGGCGCCTGCCGCTTCAGTGGATTCCGGCCTCGCGTGCCCGCTGCAGGGCGCGGTCGAAGCGCTCGACCGGCACGACGTCCCCCGTGCCGCGCAATGCAACGGCGTTCTCCGTGCCGACGACGGCTCGGAGCGCATCGCGCTCTGACCGGACACGGCCTGTCGTTCGGAGGAGAGGCAGGCTGGGAGAATCGATGACGGTCGCGCGCTGCATGCTCGTGCCCGCCACCTCCATGCGCCGAGTTGCCCTCGCATGCCAGAAAGATCCGTCCGCCGCCTGTGCAAGCCACTCGCCCGCCCATCGGGCTCCCGGGAGCCTGCGTCGGCGGGTCCGTGGCCGCCCTGCAGGCTGCCTCCCGACGGGTCGCGCTGGTGGCGCCACCGCTCCCAGCGGGCGTGCAGCCAGACGATCCCGAGCACCGGCAGGAGGTTCCCGAGGAAGGCCCATACGGCAACAGGCAGCGGCGCCAGCCCGGCGAGGATTGCCAGCGGGATGACGACGGCGATCTCGACCCACGGGATCGCAGCGAGCACCGCCACCACGAGGTAGGCCACTACCCCGTCAGCATCGGAGAGGTCGAGCATGGCGGGATCGTACAGGTCAGGCGGTGGACGGTCTGCCTACGGCTCCTGCGCGCGGAGGGGACCGGCACTGCGTACGACCCGGTGGACCGAGGAGCCCGCATCACCTGCAACCAGCTCGAAGCTGCCGTCGTTGCGCTCGATGAACTCGAGCAGCCCTCCGTGTCTGCGGTGGTCAACGTACACGAGGTCGGTGCCGGTCTCCGCGAGGATCCGGAACCGCTCGTCGTCCGGGGCGTCCGCAGCGTAGAACCGCTGGACGGTCGCGAACCGCTCCTCGATCCGGTTGGCCGGCACGTTTGCCGTGGACAGCGGGTCAGAGCTGACCACGTAGACCGGGGCGACGGCCATCATCCGATACGACGCCACTGGTGGCGCCATCAGGGTCTCCCCGGGGGCCGCGGTGGCGAGCGCCTCCTGCAGCACCGGGTGCGCGACGCGGGGCCAGTCGAGCACGCGCGCCGGCCGTTCGCTCGCGAAGTCGACGGCCCACGCGATCCGATCCGCTGCGACCGGTGCCGTGCCCAGCAGCAGGACCCCGAATCCCACGAGCATCGCGCCTGGCACCGCAATGCCGCGTTCGAGCACCGGCGACCAGTCGGCATCGCGACGCCAGGCAGGTCGCAGCCGGGAGGTGGCGAGCAGCACCGTTCCGGCGACCAGGATGCCCAGCACGACGGGCAGCACGACCTCCGGCGAGGGCCGGCCCACCTCCATGTAGCGGCCGGTTCCGAGGAAGAGTCCGCCACCGATCGCAGCGCACGCGACAAGCCACCACCGGTGCGCTGCAGGCGTGCGCGAGAGGCCGTACCCGGCGGCGACCAGCAGCACCAGCAGCGTGAGGAGCGGCGCCATGGGCAGCACCAGCGGCAGCCGCTTGGCCTGGGCCGGTCCCATCGCTCCCACCGCGAGCGGGAAGACGTGGGTCGAGAGCGTTGCCACGAGCAGCGCAGCCGTCGTTCCCAGCAGGTACCAGGCGGCCGGAAAGCGAGCCAGCACGAGCGCGAGGACGCTGGCCATGATCGCGAGCACGGGCACTGGGCCACCACGCACCGTCCACCTCGGGTCCAGCCGGAAGGCCTCCTCGGTCCCGCGGAAGAGCCCGTCGACCTGGGCGCCGCGGGACTGGTCGAGGCGGTCGGGCTGGGCCGCCACCACATCCGGATCAGCCCCGGGCAGGAAGTCTTCCAGCGTCGACAGCGTTGGCGAGAGCAGCGCAACTCCCGCGATGCAGGTCGCGAGCACGACCGCTGCGGGTGCCGCGAACGGGGCAACGCCCCGGCCGGCACACATCGCTCCGGCCACCATGATGCCGGCCACGACCAACCCCATGAGCGCGACGTAGCTGACGTGCAGCACGACGAGGGCTGACACTGCTGCGACGAGGGCTCCGGTTGCGATGTGTCGCTGGTTTCGGTCAGCGGAGCCGGCCCGGCTGCGGGCCACCACGAAGATGAGCGCCACGACCAGCGGCAGCAGGAGGTCGATCGAGACCTGCCGCGGCTGGGAGCCCTGGGTGATGGGCTGCATCTTCGCGTAGCCCACTACGTAGACCCACGCGGCCACGGCTCCACCTGCCAGCCCCGCCAGCCGGCTCTGGAAGAGCACCTGTGCAAGCCCGGCCTGGGTGGCGACCCCTGCAGGCACGAGGATGGTCGGCAGCACGGAGATGACCTCCAGCGTTGCGGCCTTGGTCACCCAGGCGACGAGGCCGATGATCGCGTGCCAGGCTGGCACGAAGTAGCCGGGGTGTGGTCCCCCGTCGGGGAACTGGAGGGTGTTGGCGAAGGTGGGTGAGTCGAGCGTTGCCAGCTTCAGGGCCTGGGCTGCGTGATAGAGCGCGTCGTGGGCGATCACCTCGCCGATGACGTAGGCGACGGGCACCATCACCAGCGGCGGCAGGACGAGCAGCAGGTCAAGCCGGTCCGGCCGGGGGCGCCATCGCCGCGACCGTCGCAGCGGGACCGCTCGGCGGACGAGCAGGGCCCCGAGCAGCGTGACGACCGCTCCGAGTCCCCCGGCAAGCCACGCAATCGGCAGCCCGAGGCTGAGCATGACCACCAGCAGCGGGACCAGGATCACGACCGATCCGACCAGCGAGACGGCAGGCAGCAGGATCCATGGCAGGGTCCGGTGCAGTCCGAGCAGCGTCGCCATGAGCGCTCCGGGAGCGTAGATGACGAGCATGGCCACGACGAGGACGAGCAGGTGTTCAGAGCCGGCGATCATCAGACGGGAAACCCACCCGCAGGGAATCCTATCCGTGGGGGGCGGGGGCTGCGGCGGCACGGCCACCACGAGGTACGCGACTCCGTCGCATCGGGCAGGTCGGGCATGGCGGGATCGCACAGGTCAGGAGCGGAGAGCCCTCTGCCGGATTCGAACCGGCGACCCCTTCCTTACCATGGGCACCAAAGGAGTCGTCGGCAGTCTACGAGCGTCCACCAGTGGGCACGATTGACCTGCACATCGCAGGAATGCTCCTGGACATTGATGGACAGGCGTAGCCCCTGATGCCCTGAGGGACTTGCGCGTTATTTGCGCGTCTGCGAGCAGTGCCCACGAGCGGCAACGCGTGTCCAGGGTGGGCCATCCTGTCCCCATCGCTCAGGCAGCCCTCAAGGCGCTCTGGCTGGTCGCGATCCAACAGCGCCAGAACCGGCAGGACCTCAACGGAAGGATCAATGGCTGGTGCTAGATCCTCAACACCCTCTACATCAACTACGGTGACCGAATGGACACCCCCAACCAATGACACCGTCACCCACACTTACACAACGTTTCACCCGACATTCGCACACTCGCTCACAGCGTCGAGCGCCAATCCTCGAACGCGCGCTTGAGCGAGCCCCGTTGGGCATCCAGCTCCACGATCGCCTCGTGAATCCGAACCGCCACGATGTCGGGGTAGTCATGCTGCAACGTGCTGCGAACCTGATGCCACCGCAGCAGCATGTCAGCGATGGGCTTGCTCAGACGCCCTGCTCGCTGCGCGGAGTCAACGTCGCGCGGCGCATTCAGACTGGCGGTGCGGTCGAGTCGCCCATCGAGGACCTCACCGAAGCGAACCATCTCGACATAGAAGTTGTGCAACACCTCGAAGTTGCGCTCAACGGAGCGAGCCTGGTTCAGGGCGCGCTCATCAAAGCCAACGTACGAGTCCACGAAGCGCTGCAGATCGAACGTCGGCGAGACATCCGCCATCGCTGCCTCAAGCGCGCGCCCGTCCATGGAGAGCCGGGAGAGCCGGTCATCGAACCGGGTCAGCAGCACCTCGCGCTCGCGACGATCAAGCATGGCGCCAACCTTTCGCCGCTCGCAACTGCCGCCAGCGGATATCTCCGCGCTGGACCAGGGTCCTGCCATCCTCCAGCAACTGGGGTCGCATGCGCGGGCTCGCCATAGCATCTGCCAAATCAGTAACCGCGACCTCACGGCCAACAGCTGCTGAAAGCCGCGTCTGCAACTCGTACAGGAACCCCCGCTCGGCGCCCCCTGCAAGAACAGCCATGTCGACATCACTGCTGTCGCCAGCACTCCCGCGAGCCTGAGACCCGTAGAGCACTGCCACCTGCACCCGGGGCTCACTGCGAAGAGCCGCTCTAAGGGCACTCAGCAGGGGCCAATACTCCCGCAGGTAGACCCGCTCACCGACGGAGATCTCTGCCTTCCTCGGGGATGGACGCTCAGCGCGCACAAGCCCGATCGCTATGGCCCGACGCAGCGTCACCGGGGAGACCCCGAGGTCTGCAGCCAGCTGTGACACGATGCCCGTCATGTGATCGATCCTACCCATTCATGCGATCGATCCCACCTGCTCATGCGATCGATAAACCCGCCGCCGTAGCGTGGCCGGAGCCCCGGGCGTCGGGAACCGAGGGCGGCCGATCGGCGGCTGCCACACGCCACCATCCGGCTTGAAAACCCCGACCACACCTGCTCAGATAAGAAAGCCCTCTGCCGGATTCGAACCGGCGACCCCTTCCTTACCATGGAAGTGCTCTACCTACTGAGCTAAGAGGGCATGTGCAGGGCCCCATGGACCCTGCCTCGGATGGGCGTGGCGACCCGTCCAGCACCGCACAGGCATGCGACACGACGACCCGAAGCGACCATCGCGGCGCATTCTAGCGGGTCACCGGAAGCCACGCCACGGATCGGTTATGGTCACGGCATGACACAGCTCCACACGCCCCAGCTCCAGCCAGTTCCGTCCCACGCCCCCGCGGCGCGTCCACGGGCCCGCCGGTTGTCGCTGCTGGTCGCGCTCGGCGCGATGGCCTTCGCGATCGCGGCCTGCGGCGGCGATGACGATGATGGCGGGGACGATGCGGCAGGCACCGCTGCAACGACCCCGGCGGCTGCGCAGACCGAGCTGCAGCAGCAGTGGGGCCAGTACGAGTTCACGATCGACCAGGGCGAGGCCACAGCGACGATCGATGCCCTGCTTGCCCTGCTGCCGACCGACATGCCACGCATCGAGGATCCCACGAGCACGAGCCTGCTGCCCGACGAGGCATGTGCCGGGGGCGTGGCGGTCGGCGAGTCGATCGACGATCCCGACCTTGCCAGCCGCGTCGCTGGCATCGAGTCGGCAGCTGCTGCCGCGGGCTGGGAGGTGTCCACGGGCGAGCTCAGCGAGACCGCCTCGGCGGGCGGGATGTACGAGGGCGCGGTCCTCACGTTGAGCCGCGACGGCGATTCGTGGCAGGTCCAGGTCCGCCTCTACGGCGAGGGATCGAGCATCGACATCAGCTACTGCCCGACGGCCTGAGCCCGCGACGTGGCACGCGCCGGCGGCGGGCGTCCACGCCGGGGTCTATAGTGGCGAAAGGGCCCGGCGCGTGCGGGGCCGCACCCAACCGGCCCGGGGCGTGCCCGATGGAAGAGTTCGCAGTATTCGACGTTGAGACCACGGGCTTTGATGCCGAGCGCGCCGATCGCATCGTCGAGATCGCAATCGTCTGCGTTACCTCGAGCGGCGAGGTCACCGACGAGTGGTCGAGCCTGGTCAACCCGGGGCGCAGCACCGGGCCCGCACACGTCCACGGCATCACCGATGCGCACGTCGCCGACGCACCCGGTTTCGGCGACATCGCCTCCGAGGTCGCATCCCGGCTGCAGGGTGGGGTGCTCACCGGCCACAACGTGAGCTTCGACCTGCGGTTCCTCGGCGCCGAGTTCGCGCGGATCGGCCACCCGCTGCCGGGCGGGGCGCCCTCGCTGTGCACCGTTCGCATGGCCAAGGCCGCGGGGATGCCCGTGCCACGCACGCTCGGGGCCTGCTGCTCACGGGCAGGCGTGCGACTGGACGATGCCCACAGCGCGCTGGCCGACACCCGGGCAACG
>SKUG01000017.1 GCA_007122215.1 Thermoleophilia bacterium
CCCAGCGGCCAGCTCGGACAGCTGCATGGCACCGAGCGCTCGGCGGCGCTGCACGAGCGGGCCCGGCGCGTGCTGCCCGGCGGGGTGTCGAGCCCGGTGCGGGCGATGCGCGCGGTCGGCGCCGACCACCCGCTGACCATCGCGCGGGGCGAGGGCGCATTCGTGGTCGATGCCGACGGCAACCGCTACGTCGACTGGATCCAGTCGTGGGGAGCGCTGCCGCTCGGGCATGCGCACCCGGCCGTGCTCGAGGCGGCGATGGCCGCTGCCGCCCGCGGGTCGAGCTTCGGGGCGCCCAGCGAGGTCGAGGTCGAGCTCGCCGAGTGGCTCGTGGCGGCGATCGACGGGGTCGACCAGGTGCGCTTCACATCGAGCGGCACCGAGGCCACCATGAGCGCGCTGCGGCTCGCACGCGCGGCCACCGGGAAGGACGCTGTGGTGGTCTTCGACGGCTGCTACCACGGGCATGCAGACAGCTTCCTGGCCGCGGGTGGCTCGGGGATGGCGACGCTCTCGATCCCCTCCTCGCCGGGGGTGCCCGAGGCAGTGGCCGCCCAGACGCTGGTGGCGCCCTACAACGACATCGCCGCCGTGCGCGAGCTCGTGGAGCGATCCGGGCTGGCGGTGGGCGCGATCATCGCCGAGCCGATCGCCGCGAACATGGGCTGCGTGCCGCCGGTCGGCACGGGTGCGGTGGACGACCCGGCAGCCGGAAGCTTCCTGCACGAGCTGCGCGAGCTCTGCGACGAGCTCGGCGCGCTGCTGATCATCGACGAGGTGATGACCGGCTTCCGGGTCGCGCGCGGGGGCGCGCAGGAGCTCTACGGCGTGCAGGCCGACATCCTCACCTACGGCAAGGTCATCGGTGGCGGCTACCCGGTCGGGGCGTTCGCCGCGCGCGAGGAGCTCATGGAGCTGATCGCGCCAGTCGGCAGCGTCTACCAGGCCGGCACGCTCTCGGGCAATCCCGTGGCGATGGCAGCGGGCCTGGCGACCCTGCGCGAGCTCGACCGCACCGCCGGCTGGGCGACGCTGCTGGGGCTCGCAACCCGGCTCGAGGAGGCGATCGGCCGCGAGCTCGATTCCGCCGGCACCGCCGGCGAGCGGATCGTGCAGCGTGCCGGATCGCTGCTGACGCTCTACCACCTCGGGACAGGACAGCAGCCGGCGGGATCCGCCGCCGGCCCCGGCGCGAGCATCCCGATACGCAGCTTCGCCGATGCTGCCGCCTGCGACACCGCCGCGTTTGCCGCAACCCACGCCCGCGCGCGGGGGGCCGGACACCTGCTGCCACCGTCACAGTTCGAGGCGTGGTTTGTGGGATGCGCACACACCGATGCACAGGTCGACGAGCTCGCCCGGCTCGTCGCCCAGCCCCACCCGGAGGCCGCCGATGCCTGACCGCCCGATGGGATTCCGCACCCTCAAGCTCGTCCCCGAGGACGAGCCCGCACCGGCATCTGCCAAGCCCGCGCCGCCCACCGAGCCTGCGCCTGCCCAGCCCGCCCCGGCCCGGAACGGCTCACGGCCCGGGCAGGCACCTGCCACCGAGACCTCCCGCGACGCGTCCGGGCGGCTCGATGGAGCCGCCGATCCGGTCGCGACCGGGCCGGCACCGCACCCGCGGGAGCTGCTGGCGGCGATCGCCGAGGGCATCCGCGCAACCAGCGAGCCGTGGGCCGTGCACGTGCGCGAGTCCGGCGGCATCGACCCAGCCACCGATGCCAACGTCGACGAGCTGCTGGGGCGCCTGCCGGCTGCGTGGGCCTTCGGCGTGCAGGTGATCTACGAGGGGTACCTGATGCACGAGGGCCGCTCCCGGGTGCTGCGGCCCGACACCCCCACCGAGCGGCTGCTGCTGATCGGCGACTACTGCCACGCCACGGGGATCACCGACCTGGCCGATGCCGGTGCGGTCGACGTGATCGACGCCATGGCACGCACGATCGCGGCGACCTCCACCGCCCCGGCCGATCGCCGCACGGAGCTGTGGGCCGAGGGCCTGGCCGGGCTGCTGCGCCTGGGCGGCAGCTGACCGCTCGGGCTGCAGCCGCACCGCGATCGGCCCGCCCGCTGGGCGCGAGGCGCGACGGTGCGGACAAGCGCTCCACCCGTCCCCGGGAAGGTAGTAGACTGCGCAGCACGACATAGGCAGCGGCCTCGCCGGCACCGAGCCCGCGGCAGCTGCCACCGCAGTGCGAGACCAGGACGTTGCACTGCTCCCCGCGCTCGTAGTTCAGGGGATAGAACGCTGGCTTGCGGAGCCAGAGGTCGGAGGTTCGAATCCTCCCGAGCGCGCCTTCCCCACGCGCATCGCGCCGTCAGGCTGCGTGCCGCCCTTCGACCCCGGCGCTCGGCGCGAGCTCGCAGACCACGGTGTAGGCCGCTTCCCCACGGACCTGGTCGAGGAAGGGCCGCGCAGGATCGAGCACCACCCCCGGGCGCTCCACCACCGTCGCCGCGACCGCACCGACGCTGCCGAGCCCGGCCACCACGCGCGACGGGTCGCTGCCAAGCCGCTCGATGCCTGCCACCCGCACCGTGAAGGCGATGATCGCGTGCTCGACGGCCGTCAGCGTCGCCAGCGCACCCTCGATGACCTCGTCCTCGGCACCGTCGACGTCCATCCGCACGACCAGGCAGCCGCCGCCGGCAAGGCCCATCGCATCGATCCCCTGGGCTGCCACCGCGCCGGCTGCGACCCCCACCGGGCGGGCCTCGATCTGGCGGGTCCGGGCGAGCGCTGCGAGGTTGCGCGCGAGGAACCTGCACTGCTCGGGGTCCTGCTCGATCGCGACGACCTCGCAGACGTGGGGGCTCGCAGCGCCGAGCAGGGCCGGCACGAGCCCGATGCCCGCGCCGACGTCCACGACGGCCGTTGGCAGGCCGAGCCGGTCGATCCGCCGGGCCAGCACGCGCACCACGCCGTCGCGGTGGGCCTGCAGGTCGCGCGCGTCGATCGGCGCCTGCCACAGCGGCACCTCGACGCGCAGCCCACCGGGCAGCTCATGCTCGACGACGCGCTCCAGGCGGCCCGAGCGCCGGGCCAGCCCGAGCAGGGCATCGGGAAGCTGGCGGTAGCCGCGCCGCTCGAGGCTGCGGGCGATGCGCAGGCTCGCCGGAGACCTGCTGGAGATGCGGGGCGCGGCAGGACGGCGAACGGCTGGGGCCTCGGGATCCATCGACTGCACCATCGGCAGCCGCGGCCCCATCCTTGAGCCCGCCCTCGGGCCGAGCGGCTACCAGCGCAGGCGCGCGCCGATGCCATCCACGTCGGCCAGCGCCTCGGATGCGGGCGGGTCCACGGGGGTGACGGGGATGCCGTCGGCCAGGGCCCGCTCGATGATCCGCTCGACGACCTGGTGCTCGACGAGCTCGCTGTCGTGGTCGACCGGCTTCTCGGCACGCCACCAGCCATCGCCGGTGGGGTAGGCGCGCAGCTCGCGGGTCGCGTCCACGACCAGGTGCTCGACGCGGCCCTCGGCCAGCAGCGCGAGGGTCTGGGAGAGCCCGAGCACGGCCGGGCCGTCGGCCTTGACGGTCGCGCGCAGCTGGTCCACGAGCCGCTGCTCGCAGCGCCGCGTGGAGGCCTCGAGGGCATCCGCGGTGGCCTCCACGAGCTGCGGGGCCGACAGGCCGCCGATCACGGTCTCGTCGGTGAAGACGTCCACGTCGTCAGCGACGTTGAGGCCGGCCTGCACGCCGGCAGCAAGGCGCACGTCGCCGGTCAGCAGCACGCGGTCCCAGCCGTGCTCGCGGACCCGCTCGCTGACGAGCTCCCCCACCCACTCGAGGAAGCGGCGGCGATGCTCGTCACGGCGCGCCGGATCACGGTCGGTCGCCGTCGACACCGGCAGGCTGCCGGCCGAGACGCCGAGCGCGCGGGCCTGGTCGACCCAGTTGTCGAGCTGCAGCTCGTGCAGCTTCGTCGCCGATCCCATCGCGACGTTCCAGATCTCGACGCCGGGCTGGGTGAGCACGGCCACGCCGGCCGGGCGCCCCTCGTCGAGTGCCGCCACGAGCGGGGTGATGTGCGGGCAGCCCTCGAGCAGCGCGGTCGTGGGCAGCGGCGCCTGCATCGACACCTGCTCGATCCGGCCCTTGCGCTCGAGCGAGGCGAAGAGCGCACGGCCCCGCCCGGAGCCGTCAGGCGCCTGCAGCCGCTCGAGCTCGGTGGCGATCTCCTCGATCCGGCGGTCGAAGGCCTGCCAGCGATCACGGTCGTCGCCATCGCGCAGCTCGCTGCTGATCCGCTCGAGGTCATTGCGGATGGTGATCTCCCAGGGAAGCCCGCCGGACTGCAGCTTCGGATCCACGTCGACGTAGACCGACAGCACCCCGTGTGGGCCCCAGTCGCCGTCCAGCAGATCGACGATCCAGCCTGCAGTGAGCTCCGACATTCCCGTGCCTCCCCCGCGCGGTTTTCCGCGCCGTCGCGCAGCGACACCCGAGCCGCTGCCTGATGGGCAAAACCTATCCCATCGGGGAGGTGTGCGCAGGCGAGCCGGGCGGGCCGGGGCGCAGCGGCGGGGTGCCGGGCCGTGCGGCCCACTGCGGGATGGCCGGCAGGCTGCGCTCGAAGACGACGGTTCCCCGGGTCAGCCGGTCGTGGAGCAGCCAGCCGCCGCGGGGGATGAGGATCAGCAGCCCGATCGCCAGCACGATGAGCGCGAGCACGACCTGCCCGGAGCTGCCGGCGCCGATGCTCCCCACCAGCAGCAGGGCCAGCACCGTCAGCCATGCGAACACCACGAGCGGCCGCAGGATGATCTCGCGCAGCGCCACCGCCGGCAGCGACAGCCGCCCACCGTCGGCGGCGCGCACGACCCGCAGGCCCAGCGCCAGCTTGCCGGGCGTGGCCCCGAAGGACCAGGTCATGCCCACGACCATCAGGAGCAGCGCCACGGTGGCGGTGAGGACCAGCCAGCCGCCCGGCCCCACGATCCCCTGCAGCACGCCGATGAGCGCGCTGGCCAGCCACACGTCGAGCAGCCAGGCGGCGATGCGCCGCCCCAGGCTCGCATGGGTGACCTCGCGATCCGGTGAGGGCGGGGCGGTGGTCATGGGGCGATCCGGTACTCAAGCCGGGGGGTGCCCGCCGGGTCGAGGCGCTCGCGGCCGACGATGCGCTCGGCGGGGTGTCCGAGCCCGAGCCCCGCACGGCCCTCGAGGAGCAGCCAGTCGCCGAAGCTCAGGCGCTGCCGGTAGCGGGTGATGCGCAGCTTCTGGTTGCCGGCCAGCTCCTCGGCGGCGGCGTAGGCGGCTGCGCGGGTGCCGAGCTCGTCGACCAGGCCGGCCTCCTGGGCCTGGCGCCCGGTGAGGATCCGCCCGTCGGCGACCGCGCGCACGTCCCGCTCGGGCATCCCACGGCCCTCGCGCACCACCTCGACGAAGTCGCCGTAGGCCTCGTCGATCAGGGACTGCAGCAGCTCGCGCTCCTCACCGGTGAGGTCCCGGAAGATCGATGCCATGTCCTTGAGGCGGCCGCTCTTGACCACCACCCACTCGACCCCGAGGTCATCGGCCAGCCCGGCGATGTTGGGGTAGCTGAGGATCACGCCGATGCTGCCGGTGATCGTGGAGGGGTGCGCGATGATCCGGTCGGCATGGGCCGAGACGTAGTAGCCGCCCGATGCGGCCGTCGAGCGCATCCAGGCAACGACGGGGATGCCCGCCTCGGAGCTCAGGCGCTGGACCGTCCGGGCGATCTCGTCGCTGGCCAGAACGGCACCGCCGGGGGAGTCGACCTCGAGGATGATCGCATCGACCCCGTCCCGCTCGAGCCCCTCCAGCAGCCGGATCGTGGAGTCTGCGCCCACGAGTCCCTGGCCGATGTTGGAGGTGCCGTCGATGATCACGCCCGTGAGCGGCACGATCGCCACCTTCGCCGAGCCGGCACCGTCGTCGCGCACCACGGTGCCGCGGTAGCCCGCGCGGGTGTCGGAGCCACCGAGCGACTCGGCGTCGAAGCGCGCGCCCTGGGCGCCCACGGCCACGAGCGCGATGAACACCGCGACGATGATGATCCAGCCTGCAGTTCGTCGATCCATGGGCGCGACCCTACCTGCCGGCGCACGACCGGGCAGGACGGCCGCCGGGGACACCGCGCGGCGCGGCGGCAGCCTGCCCGCTCCCCGCGGGTGCGTGGGCGGGTGGACGCGCTGGTAGGGTCACGCGGACCCTGGAGGGCAGCAGGCAGATGAGCACGACCGTGGCAGACAGCGGAGCAGCACACCCGTCGGGCAGCGGCGAGCAGGCCCCGGCACACCGCGACGCGTTCGACGAGGTCAACAAGTTCGTCGCGCGCGCATGCCGGATCGTCGGGCTGCCCGACCAGGTGATCGAGATCTTCACCTCCACCTACCGCGAGCTGTCGGTGCAGATCCCGCTGCGTCGCGCCGACGGGCGGATCACCGTGCACCGCGGCTACCGCGTGCAGCACAACGGCTCGCGCGGCCCGTACAAGGGCGGCATCCGCTTCCACCCCGCAGCCGACCTCAACGAGGTGCGGGCGCTGGCCTCCCTGATGACCTGGAAGAGCGCCCTGGTCAACCTGCCCTACGGCGGCGCCAAGGGTGGCGTGCAGGTCGACCCGGGCGAGCTCGACCGGGGCGAGCTCGAGCAGCTCACGCGACGCTTCACGCTCGCGGTGTCCTACATCCTCGGGGTCAACCGCGACATCCCGGCGCCGGACATGGGCACCGACGCGCAGACCATGGCGTGGATCATGGACTCCTACGGATCCCGCTACGGCCATGCACCGGGGATCGTGACGGGCAAGCCCGTCGAGCTCGGCGGATCG
>SKUG01000235.1 GCA_007122215.1 Thermoleophilia bacterium
CAGCGACGCCGCAGCCACGGTCGGTAGCTTCCTCGGTGTCCACCTCCGTCGCGCAGAGGCGGACGGCCTCGAGGATCCCCTGCTGGCCGCCTTCGAGGCCTACCTCGGTGATGCCGGACAGGCCGAGGAGGCCCTGCGCCTGGCGCACTACCACGATGCGCTCGGGCTGGCCGTGCTCGAGCATGGGCTGGCAAGCCCGGAGGCAGCCGATGCGCTGGTCGAGCGTGCGCTGGCAGACGAGCGGCAGCTGATCTACCCCGGCGGTCGCGGCGACATCGAGGCTGGCCTGATCGACCCCCGGGTGCTGGTGACGATGGCGTTCCTGGCGAATCGTTTCGAGCAGGTCACGATCTCCTCGCTGATCACCGGACACTCGGTCTTCACGGCATCCGGGAACGTCTCCCTGCACGCCTACGGCCAGGCCTTCGACGTTGCAGCGCTGCGCGGGGTCTCGGTCCTCGGCAACCAGGGTCCGGAGAGCGACACGGTTGCGGCCGTGCGCGACATCCTGCTCATGCCCGACTGCATGCAGCCACAGGAGCTGATCACCCTCTGGGACCTCGGCGGCCCTTCGTTTGCGATGTCCGACCACCACGACCACATCCACGTCGGCTACGGGGATGATCCCTGCCGCACCCGCTAGGCGTCCGGTACAGTCCCCGGCATGGAGCTCGACGTCGTCTTCCTCGGCACCGGTGGTGCCGCCCCGTCCGCGGGTCGCGGCATGCCGGCGCAGCTGGTTCGACACGGTGGCACCCGGGTGCTCGTCGACTGCGGCGAGGGCACCCAGCGCCAGCTGATGCGCTCGGTCGGGCTCACCGACCTCGACGCGATCGTGATCACCCACGGGCACATGGACCACTACCTCGGCCTGCCCGCGATGCTCAAGACCTTCTCGCTGCGGGACCGGACCCAGCCGCTGTGGATCGGATTCCCCGAGGGATTCGAGCGGATCTGGAAGGTGATCCAGGCGCTGACCGGACGCACGACCTACCCCCTGGAGGTCCTGCGCATGGAGCCCGGGGACCAGCTGTCGGTCGGCGAGCTGACGGTGGAGGCCGTTCCCACCAGGCACACCGTGCCCTCCACGGGCTTCCTCGTGGCCGAGCACGACCACCCCGGCCGTTTCGACGTGGACGAGGCCCGGCGCCTCGGCGTGGCCCCGGGCCCGGACTTCGGCCGGCTCCAGCGCGGGGAGTCGGTGACGACTGCCGAGGGCACGATCGTCGAACCTGCCCAGGTGCTCGGAGACCAGCGCGCTGGTCGTCGCGTGCTGGTGACCGGTGACACCGAGGCCTGCAGCGAGGTGCGTGACGCGGCCCGCAACGCGGACCTGCTGGTGCACGAGGCCACCTTCCTCGCGGAGGATGCGCCACGGGCACGTGCGACTCGCCACTCGACCGCGCTCGATGCAGCCCTGACCGCACAGGCCGCGCAGGTACGGATGCTGGCGCTGACCCACGTCTCCACGCGGTACGAGGGGCGTGAGCTCCGTGCAGAGGCCCGCGACGTGTTTCCCGCCACCGAGTGTCCACGGGACTTCGACATCATCACCGTCCCCCTGGCCGATCGCGGCCCGGTCGAGCTGCACCGGAGCGCCGCGAGACCGAACCGACGCGCTCCTGGCAGGAGAGCCGACGCAGGTGGCGAACCATCCCACCGTGAGGATCAGTCGACGACATCGACGGCCATCGGCCACTGACAGGCTTCGCGACGTCGCCGCCGTGCTGATGGTCGGCGATGGGATCCTCTCGATGCTGGCACCGCGCCAGCGACTGGAGACCTGGCGACCTCGCGACCACGAGGCCGCGGAGCTCGTCGATGCGATGGTCGAGCACCAGGACCTCGTGCGGCTGGCCGGGGCCGTCGAGGCAGTTGCCGGTCTCTGGCTCGGTGGCGTGGGCCGTCGGCGCTGAGGGAGCCCGTCCCGCCACGATTTGCAGGTTGCCCGACGTACTCGCATCGGCTTAGTCCCGCCGGCAGGCGTGCCGAAGCAGCGTCCGTGGACACGCCCAAGACCAGCACTGGATCCCTCGTCATCCCCGCAACGGGTCCCCCGGAGGACCTGGTGCGCACGCTTCGCAGCATCCCCGACCGCGAGACCGGAGCGCTGCCGTGCCCGGTCGTGGTGCCCTTCCCTGCAGGCGACCTTGCCATCCCGGGACTCGTTGCAGGGGTGGTCGCGGACGCGACCTGCATCCCGGTCCCCGGCGCGGTCCAGTGGCACCGCCTCGTGGAGGCCGGTACCGCCGCAGGCACGCCTGGCTGGGTCGCGGTCACCGTCGCCGGGATGGTGCTTCCGCCCGGCTGGCATGAGCGGCTGCTGGATCGCATGGAGCTGGACGAGCGTCCTGACCTCTACCTCGGCGGCATCGCCCTCCAGGGAAGCCTGCTCGAGGCGCTGCGCATCCTGCCATCGGACGAGCTGGCTTCATGGCCGGAGACGTCCCAGGCCGCAGCCACCGACCCCTGGCAGCTGGTCGCCGAGCTTGCCGACATGCTCCAGCCCGCGCCGGCCGGTGATGCGACGGCCACGCTCGACCCGGCGCGCAGCGACCTTGACCGCCTCGGGGTGCGCCTGGCGTCGGTGCTGGGCGTGCGCCGCGACGATGCGGACGGCATCCGCCGCGTGGAGTGGGAGCAGGTCGGGGTCCAGCGCGGGCTGACCAGCATCGTCATCCTCACCCTCAATCAGCTGGAGCTCACGCGCAGCTGCATCGAGTCCATCGCCCGCTGCACGCCCGAGCCGCATGAGCTCGTGATCGTCGACAACGGCTCGACCGACGGCACCCTCGAGTACCTCGACGAGCTCGAGGCCGACGGCGCCACGGTCGTGCGGAACCGGGCCAACCACGGCTTTGGTGGCGGCTGCAACCAGGGCCTCGCGGTCGCGCGCGGCGAGTACCTCCTGCTGCTCAACAACGACACCGTCGTCACCGATGGGTGGCTCGGAGCGATGCTCGATGCCTACGAGGCCGACCCCCGTCGGGGCGTCATCGGGCCGTGTTCCAACCACGTCTCCGGCCCGCAGCAGGTGGCGCCCGTGGGCTATGACACCGACAGCCTCGACGGGCTCGAGGAGTTCGCACGGCAGCGGCGCGAGACCCTGCGTGGTTCCGGGCGCCAGGTCAGCCGGCTGATCGGCTTCTGCATGCTCATGCACAGGTCGGTGCTCGAGCGCATCGGCGGCTTCGACCTGCGCTTTGGCACCGGCAACCTCGAGGACGACGACATCTGCCTGCGCGCAGGCATCGCCGGTCACGCATCGTGGATGTGCGAGGACAGCTTCGTCCACCACGTCGGGGGGAGCACCTTCGCCGGCGAGGGGATCGACTATGACCGCACGCTGCTGGCCAACTGGATGGAGTTCGTGCGCAAGTGGAGCTTTCCCGAGGGGTCGGTCGACTGGAAGCAGCGCAGCTACAGCGCGGCAGCCCTCCTCGGAACGCGACGGTTCTCCCTGGACGAGCACTGGGAGGGGCCGTGGGCGGTTCCCCAGCGCGACCACCAGGTGGGATTCGTCGGCCGGGGCATGCAGGTCTACGTCCCCCATGACTGGGCACTGCCCGGGGAGTTCGAGGCCGCCCTGGACGAGGCCCTGAGGCGCTGGGGCCCGGAGGATGACGTGACCGTCGTGGTCCGCTGCTCGGACGACGAGGGCTACGTGCTCGCGATGCTGGAGGCCGCCGCGGATCGTGCCGGCGATGATGCGCTGCCGGACGTCGTGGTCGTGCCCGCAGGGCCCGAGGCGACCGATGCCACGCTGCGCTCCTGCAGCCACCTGCTCGCGTACGGACGCGCCCGCGCGGCACTCGTCCAGGCCGCCCTGCACCGCGGAGTGCAGGCCATCGATCCGGCCTCGCGACAGGATCCAGCTGCGGACGGGGAGGCACCATGGCGCGCTGCGTAGTCGTCCTGGGAATCCACCGGAGTGGCACCTCTGCCACCGCCGGCGTGCTGCACCACCTCGGCGTGGAGATGGGGCCGAAGCTGATCGGGCCCACCCCAGCGAACCCGCGTGGCCACTTCGAGGACATGGACCTCGCCCAGCTCAACGACCTCGCGCTGGGCAGCTGGAGCAGCCCCGTGCCCGCCGTGACGGCATGGCGGCCCCAGTTCGAGCGACACCTGATCGACCGGGCACGCTCGGCATCGCCCTTCGGGCTCAAGGACCCTCGGCTGTGCCTGACCTGGGAGTACCTGGAGCCGTGGATCAAGTCGCTGCCGATGGTCGACGACGTGCGGGTGGTGGTCGTCAGCCGGCCGTTCCTGCAGAGCGTGCGGTCGCTGATGCGTCGGGACGGCTGGAGCCGTGACCGGGCGATCCAGATCCAGTCCATCCACCAGTACAAGCTGGTGGAGAACGTGGAGCGGCTCCGCGCCGTCGGCACACCGCTCATGGGCATCGAGTTCGGGCGGCTGCTCAACCATCCCCAGGAGGTCGTGGAGGAGCTCGCAGCGTTCTGCTGGGACGGCATCCCGGGGGCTCCCGGACACGATGCGCGGCAGGCCGCAGCTCGGTTCATCGACCCGCAACTCGACCGTGAGGGGCGATCGGGCAGCTCCACCGACCAGGAGCGTGCGGCATGAGCGAGCGCCCACGATTCCGCACGGCAGCGGTGGTGTCCGCTCCGGCCGAGGCCGCCGTCGAGGGCCGTGCCGACCTTGCGGCCGACACGCGTGCACGGCTGCAGCGCCTGCACGCCCGCCTCAGGACCCTTCCGCAGCCGTGGACGATCGACGACGTCCAGGCCGCGTGCGACGAGCACGCCGGCGAGGGCCGCGAGGACGGCTACTCGGTCGTTCGCGAGGCTGCATCCCACCTGGTGGGATCGATCCACACCGGTGCCGATCCCGAGCATGGTGCGATCGCCAGCGACGTCGCGATCGAGCTCTGTGCCCGCTGGCTGGCGTCACACCCGCTCGAGCCTGCGCTCTGGAACCTCGTGGGCATCGCCTACCACCAGCTGGGCGATGCCCCGCTGGCGCGCCGCATCTTCCGCGCCGTGCTCAACCTCGAGCCCGACAACGAGCAGGTTCGCTACAACCTGGGCGAGGCCCGGGCATCGGGCCGGGACCGTTCCGCGGAGCTCCCCCCACACGTGCGCCGCCACGCCACGGCCCGCCGCACCGACGTGCGTCGCGCGCTGGATGCCCTGCGGCTGCCCGAGCCGGGGACGATCAGCCTCTGCATGATCGTGCGCGACGAGGAGGAGATGCTGCCGGCATGCCTCGCGGCGGTGGTCGAGCACGTCGACGAGGTCATCATCGTGGACACCGGGTCCACGGACCGGACGATCGAGATCGCCGAGTCCTTCGGTGCCCGGGTGATCGAGCAGGAGTGGACGGGCAGCTTCTCCGAGGCTCGCAACCGCTCGGTGGAGGAGGCCAGCTGCGACTGGATCCTCTACCTCGACGCCGACGAGCACCTCGTCGACGGCGACGGACCGATGCTGCGCGAGCTCACCCGCCGGACCTGGCACGAGGCCATCAACCTCGTCGAGTTCAACCTCACCGGCCACGAGGGGTCGGGCAGCCAGCTCAGCCACAACGCGCTGCGGCTCTTCCGCAACCGGCTCGGCTACCGCTGGCGCGGCCGCATCCACGAGCAGAAGCTGTGGGCCTTCCCCACCTGGCTGCCGGAGCGCTTTGGCCACTCCAACGTGCGCATCAACCACTACGGCTACCTGCGCCACCGGGTTGCAGACCGGGACAAGCACCAGCGCAACATCTCGCTGCTCGTCCAGGAGGCAGCCGAGGAGGGGACAGACAGCTTCAGCGAGTTCAACCTCGGCTCGGAGTTCGCCGGGCTCGGGGAGTGGCACCGCGCCCGTGCCCACTTCGAGCGCTCCCTCGAGCTGGCCCGGGAGGTCGAGCGCTGGGACACCATGCAGTACGCGCCATTGCTGGTCAGCCGGCTCGTGACCACGCGGCGGGTGCTGGGCGACCACGAGGCCTGCCGCGTCCTCGCAGGCGAGGGCCTGCAGCTGTGGCCCGGATTCACCGACCTCGCCTACGAACTCGCCCAGTCGCTGCTCGACGAGGGCCAGCTGGCTGACGCGCTCGCCGCGGCCGACCACTGCCTCGAGCTCGGGGATGCGCCACCGCGGTACCCGACCCAGCATGGGGTTGGCAGCCACCTGGCACGGGCGCTGCGCTCGAGGGTGCTGCGCCGGCTGGGCCGGGCTGACGATGCTGCACGGGAGCTCGACCGTGCCCTGACGGCGCTCCCCGATCCCACCCCGCTCGTGGCCGACCTGATCGACGGGCTGGTCGAGGCGGGTGTCGCCGTGGGCGACCTGTCGGCCGCGGTCGATGAGCGGATTCCCGAGCCTGGCCCGACGTGCCGGCTCGTGATCGCCACCGTCCTGCACGACCACGGTGCGCTCGCAGACGCAGCGCGCCGGTACCAGCCGCTGGTCGATGCGTCGGAACGAAACGAGCCGGCACTCGTGGGCCTGGGGGAGCTGGAGCTGCTGCGCGGCAACCCGCGGCGGGCGATCGACCTGCTCGAGCGCGTTCCCGGGCTGCATCCGCTCGCCGGGCGTGCCGGGCGTAGCGGGATGCTTGCCGCCATTGCGGCCGGCGATGACGACGCGCGCGGACGGTTCCATCGCCTGGTGGCCGGCGCGGCAGGCTGCAGCGATGTCGAGCGCGCCGTGTACGCAGCCTGGGATGCTGCCGGGCAGGGGCAGGAGGTCCAGCTGGATCCCGGGGCCGAGGCAGCGCGCATCGTCCTCGACAACCTCGATGCGCTGGCCCGGCTCGAGCTGCCCGAGGCGTTCGA
>SKUG01000061.1 GCA_007122215.1 Thermoleophilia bacterium
ACTCCCCCGAAGTCGGTGACGTCGGGCGTGTTCGACAGGCACGACCCGGCAGGTGCCGGATCCGCGGGATCCACCGAGATGGTGGTGGCAGAGCGCACCTCGAACTCCACGAGCACCGAGTCCGAGGCCGCCCCGGTCGGGCCGGCACCGACCACCATCGCGGCAGCGGCTGCCATGGCACACGCCGCCAGTGCGGGCACGCGGAGCGTGCGGGCGCGGGCGCGTCCGTGGAAAACCATGCAACCGGTATCGGCAGGAATGGCCCTGCGCTTGAGCGTCGCGGCCCTCAGGCCATGCCGGCGCGGGCTGCGGCCAGCAGCATCTCCAGCCGGTCGGCCGATGCCTCCAGGCCGTAGCTCGTGCTGCCATGGTCGAACGCCTCCTGCTGGCGACGGGCAAGCTCCCTGGCCTCCATCGCCGCAAACTGCTCCATGCTCGCTGCGAGCGCCGCGGTGTCCGGGGCGTACATCCCGCCGCTGGCCGCTGCGATCTCGGCCGGCAGGCCCGGCACGTTCGTGATGAAGGGCCGGTGCGCCCCGAGGTACTCCAGCACCTTCGTCGGCAGGGCCCCGGCAAAGAGCGGGTCCTCGCGCAGCAGGTGCAGGCAGGCATCGCTGGCAGCCAGCAGCCGCGGCACCTCGTCCTTGGGGACGCTGCCCAGCATCCGCACGTTGTCGAGCCCCTCGCGGGCGATGCGCTGCTCGAGCATCTCCCGCTCGCCTCCGTCCCCGGCGAGCAGCACGAGCAGCGGCGCGTCCTGCAGCTTCGCGGCGGCATCGAGCAGGGCGCCGAGCCCGTTCGCCGGGCCGTGGGCGCCGACGTAGGCCAGCACGCGCGTGTGGCCATCGATCCCCAGCTCACGGCGGACCTCGGCGCGCACCTCGGCGCTGCGGGAGGAGTCCGCCACCGCCCCGCTGATCACCTCGATGCGCTCCGCGCCATGGCCACGCACGCCATCGACCAGCCCGGGGGTGGGCACGATCACCGCCGCGGCATGGGATGCGTAGCGCCGGGCCCGGTGCATCGCGACGCGGTAGGGCAGGGACTCCTCGGCCACCCAGCCCACCGACGCCGCCGACTCGGGCCACAGGTCCCGCACCTCGTAGATCCACGGCCGGCGGAAGCGCCTCGCGAGCAGCATCCCCACGCTGGCAACCGTCAGCGGCGGGGACGATGCCCAGACGATGTCCGGCCGGGGCAGCATCGAGGCCCGGATCGCAGCTGCCGAGGCAAAGCTCAGGTAGTTCGCAAGGCGCCTGCGCTTCGAGCGATGGACGTCCCCCGTCGCCCGCACCCAGTGGTGCTGGATGCCATCGATCTCCTCGACGAGGTAGGAGCGGCTCGCGTAGGGCTCGGGTGCCGTGCCGGTCATGTAGTTGATCGGGGAGCTGACGAGGTCCACGTGCCAGCCACGCCGCACGAGCTCGCCCAGCAGCATCCGGTGCCGGTAGATGCCCGGCGCCCCCGGCGTGGGGGCATGCTGGTACACCACGAGCAGCCGTCCCGGCTCGCTGCTGGCTGGTGGCGTGTCGCTGCTGGTGCCCACTGGCCGGAGTGGTACCCGTCCGCGCCCCGGGCTATGCTGGGCGGCATCCGCAGCCGTGCCAGCGCATCGGACATCGGCAGGGCCGCGGACCGAGCCCCCACGCCCCAGGAGGATGCCATGCCCACCGTCGAGGAGATCCGCAGCGCCTACGCGGACAACCCGGCAGACCAGCTGGTCGAGGGCCGGTTCGTGGTCGTCGGCTCCCAGCTGCGCGATGGTCGCAACGGCCAGTTCGCGGTGGTCGAGCTGCGCGACCCCACCGGCGCGCTCACTGCCCGCGCGTTCGATGCCGAGCTCGTGGAGCTGGTCGGCAGCGCGAGCGCGATCGACGCCACCCTGCGCGTGGGCACCTTCAACGGCAACATGAGCACGGTGATCCAGCGCGGTACCGCTGCCGAGCTCGACGAGCAGGAACTGCTGCGCTTTGCCGGGCTCGACGTCGACGTGCACGCCGGCCGGGTGGCCGAGGTCCGCGGATGGCTGGAGGAGTGCTCAGGCACCCCGTGGGGAGACGTGCTCGATGCGGCGTTCGCCGGGGACGTGTGGCGGCGCTTCGCGATCGCCCCGGCCGCGGTGAAGATGCACCACGCCGAGGCCGGTGGGCTCGTGCGGCACGTGGTCGAGGTCGGCCGGGCCGGGCTGGCGCTGCTCGAGAGCACGGGCGCCGACTACGACCGCGCCTACTTCCTGGCCGGGGTGCTGCTGCACGACATCGGCAAGGTCGACACCTACACCGAGCCGCCAGAGATCGCCTACACCGCCGAGGGACAGCTGGGCGAGCACCAGGTCTGGAGCACGTTCCGCACCGGCAAGGCCTGTGCTGCAGCGGGTGCCAGCCGCCAGGTGGAGGCGCGCCTGGTCCACATCATCGAGCAGGCCCACGGCGCCTACCGGCACGCGGAGTGGCAGGACCCGGTCGGGATCGAGGTCAAGGCCCTGGCCAGCGCCGACTACTTCTCGTCGCGGCTCGGGCAGACCGAGCGCGAGCGGCGCGCAGCAACGGCGCTCGACGCGCTGGACGGGCCGGATTCCGACGGGGCGGGGTCGATCGCCGATGCCGGGGCCGCTGCCAGCACGCCACGCGGCAGCCTCTTCGGCTGACGCGGCCTCCGCGGGCCCGGTCGCGGCGTGCGAGTCTTGTTACGTCACTGCCGCGATTTTCCGCCAGCAGGTGGGGGGAAATCGCGGCAGGACGCAGTTCGGGGCGACTGACGCCGATCAGTCGCCCCGAACCAGGGTTGCTTTGGAAGGGTGTTCCGTTTGTTGCTGGGCCTGGGCTGCGGTCGCCGAACCGCGGAATGCCCAGACACATCTTGCGGGCTCTCAGGCCCAAATCGTCGTTCCCTAGGCGGGGAGCGCCGGTGGGACCGGCAGGCCGCCCGCGTCTCCAGGAGGCCCGTCGAACTCCGGCGGCAGCATGCCGCCCGGCGGATCCCCTGCAGGCGGAGCGTCGTTGCCACCGCCGCCAGGTGGTGGCGCAGGCACGCCGTCACCCGGAGCACCGTTGCCGCCCTCCTCGACGGGGGTGCCATCGCCAATGCCCATGTCGTCGTTGGCCTCATCGTTCCCGGTCGGGCCGCCGCCATCGATGCCGTTGGTGACCGTTGCCATGAGCGCCTCGATCAGGGCCTTGAGCACCTCGACGAGCTGGGTCAGCACCTCGACCAGCTGGGGCATGATCGCCGCCACGCCGTTCAGCGCATCTGCAGCACCACCGCCGCCGTCGATGCCGATCGGTGCGGGCTCCGCGTGGTCCATGCCCTCCATGGCCCCGGCGCCCTCGACGCCGTTGACCTCACCGGTGTCGACGTCGCCGCCACCAGGCTTGACCTCACCCTGGAACGGGTCCTGCATCGGGTCGCCGCCATCTCCCTTGACCTCACCCTGCTTGGGCGTGTCGTAGGCTGGCAGTTCGGCGCCGGACTCCTCCAGCACCTCGCCCTTGGCATCCTTGGCTCCGCCACCCTCGATCTCCGGTGCGCCGTTGCCGCCGGCGCCCAACACGCCAGTCGTGCCGAGCCCGGCGATCAGGCCACGCAGCTCCTCGAGCATGGGCATGATTCCCTCGAGCGCGGTCATGGCACCGGCCCAGGCGTCTCCGGCTCCACCGCCGTCGACGGGGCCGTACTGGCCCGCGACATCGCCCGGCTTGGGCAGGTCCTGGATCGGGCTCTGGGCTGCGGCGTTTGCGCCGTACTGCCCGGCAACACCGGTTGGTGCGCAGCTACACTGGTCAACAGTTCCCATCGTCGTCCCCCCAGAAGACGGTGGCGTTCCACCTGAGGCACGATCCCCGTGTGCCTCGATCTGACCCCTTCAGTGGAACACGGACGACGGATTCCGTAAACCCCCCTATCGAGAAAAACGTCGAAAACGTTTCAGGGAAACCCAAAAAAGCTCCTGAGCAGGAGAAACTTAGATTGTGGTGCGTGTCGTCCCGCGGGATTGCACTGCAGGAGGGAACCTGCGCCGGTCGTGGAAGCCCCCGTCGGGGCGGGCTAGCAGCTGGTGCGCCCGTGTGGCTGGGGGAGCTCCCGCAGGTCCTCGGCATGGGCGATCCGGCCGGCCTCCCATGCAATGCCGTTGAGGATGTCGGTCTCGCTCGCAGCGAGGCCGGCGAGACCGAAGTGGTCCAGTACCTCGGCAAGGATGCAGTACCCGGCAAGGATCACCGGAGCCCGACGCGGCTCCATGCCGGGCAGCTCGCGACGCTGCTCGAGCGGCAGGGCAGCTGCGGCTCCCAGCTCTGCATGGACGGCTCGTGCCGAGACCTCGGACCGATGCACGAGGTCCGGGTCGTAGGTCGCCAGCCCGAGCGTCCTGGCAGCCATGGTGGTGACCGTGCCGGCCACGCCCACCATGCCATCCAGCGTGGCCGGGGCGGGGAAGCGATCCTGCAGCTGCTCGCGGACGGCCGCCCGGGTCGTGGCGATGGCTGCAGCAGCCGGCGGGTCGGTCTCGGCAAGGTGTCGCTCGGTGAGCCGCACACATCCCAGCTGGAAGCTGTGGCTGTCGACCAGCTCCCCGTCCCGTGCGACCAGCACCTCGGTGCTGCCGCCGCCGATGTCGACGAGTCCCCAGGAGCCCGTGCGCACGCGCGCGTCAAGCCCAGGATCGGATCGCATCCCGCGCCACGACAGCTCCGCCTCCTCGCTGCCACTCAGGAGCTGCGTCCTGAACCCGAAGGAGTACTCGACCTCGCCGAGGAATGCCTCCCCGTTGTCGGCATCCCGGACGGCACTGGTGGCCGTGGCCAGCACGAACGTGCAGCCGTGCGCGAGCGCGGCCTGCCGGTAGGAGGTGAGCGCCGACCGCGTGCGGGTGATCGGTGCTGGCAGCAGGATCCCGCGATGGTCCACCCCCTCCGAGAGGCGGGTGACCTCGGTGCGCTCATCCACGACCTCGATGCTGATCGACCCGTCCTCCTGCAGGGTGGCATCTGCCACCATCAGGCGAACCGAGTTCGATCCGATGTCGATGCCGGCAACGCGCCGGGTGCGCAGGGAGCGGTCAGCCATGGTCGGTGCGCTCGTCGGAGAGGCGTCCCACGCGCAGTCGCGTGACGTAGGTGAACGGTCCCGTGCCACCTGTGTCGACCGTTGCTGGCCCGGAGCTGTCGGGCAGGTGGCTCGGAGCGGCAGTAGGGGCTGCAGCTGTGCCCGGTGGCCCCGCCGACGCTGACGGTTCCGCGAACTCGTACTCCGGCTCTGGCTCCGGCTCCACCTCGTATTCCGGCTCTGGCTCGTATTCCGGCTCCCGTGGGGGCTCGGCTGGAAGCGAGTCGTCGGCGTGGGGTGCTGCAGCTGGTTGCTGGTCGGACGTGGGGGACGGTGTCGGCTCGGGCCGGGCATCGGCGCCAGGGCTGGGTTCGGGTTCGGGTTCGGGTTCGGGTTCGGGATGGGAGGCCGGCGCGGTGTCGGGCGCAGGCGCAGGTTCCCGATCAGCAGCGAGGTCCTCGGACTCCGGGGCGGCATCTGGCTCCGGGCTGGAGGCAGGTTCCGGGGTGGTGGCCGGGGTTGGCTCCCCGAGCAGGGCTTCCAGCAGCGCATTGGCGAGGTTCCTGCGGTCCTCCCGGATCACCTCGCCGATGGTGCCCAGCTGCCGGCCGGACTCCTGTACGTCGCGCACGGCAGCATCGAGGCGCCCTGCCTGCTCCTCGACCCGGGCCGTGCGCTCGCCGGCCTCCCGGATGGCACCGTCGAGCACCCGGCCAGCGGCATGGAAGTTCGCCATCACCTCGTACATCGTGACGCGGAAGCGCATCTCGTTGCGCAGCAGGCGCACGAGGAAGACCACGGCGACGAGGATCGACAGCGGTGCGGCCACCAGGACGGCAAGCCGCCCTGGCAGCCCCACGGCAAGGATGGTCAGGCCGGATCCCACCGGAGGATCGTACCGTACCGACCTGCTGTCGGATCAGGCCTCGTCGGCGTCAGCCGGGGCATCATCCTCGTCAGCGACCTCGGCGTCATCGGCGGCGGGGGCAGGTGCGGGAGCTGCCTGCTCCTCGACGCCGGCTCCAGGGGCCTCGGCCTCCGGGGTGGCAGCCTCGGGCCCGGGCACGTCACGCAGCAGCACCGCACCGAAGTTGCCGTCGACGTTCTGCAGGTGCAGGTGGCCGTTGGTCACGACGTGCTTCGCGCCGGTCAGCGCATCGCGGAAGGGCGTGCCCTCGGGGGCGAACCCGCCCACGGGAACGTGGATGTCGCGGCCGACGACGTTGTTGTTGATCGCCACCACCGCATCTCGCTCAACGCCGTCCATCCAGCGGCGGAAGCTCACGGTGTTGTCGTCGTTGTGTGTCTGCAGCACCTGGAACTCGCCACGGCGCAGCGCCGGCTCGGCATGGCGGGTCTGGGTCAGGGTGCGGTAGAGCCCGTGCAGCTGGGCGGCGCGCTTGGCATCCGAGCCGGAGGTCGACCGTGCGTCGACCATGGCCGGCACGTGGCCGTCGCTGGTGCGCTCACCGTACTTGCCGGCCACGAGCGACCAGTCGAAGGCGCGGCGGGTGTCCGGGTCGTTGCCGCCCTCCATGCCGATCTCGTCGCCGTAGTAGATCACCGGCGCGCCGGGGTAGGTCATCTGGAAGATCGCCGCCGGGCGCATCCGGTACCAGTCGTTGCCGCCCTCGGTGATGAAGCGCGGGGTGTCGTGGGAGCCCAGCAGGTTGAAGGCGCCGTACTGTGCCTGGCGCGGGTAGGGGCTCTGCAGCCGCCGCAC
>SKUG01000295.1 GCA_007122215.1 Thermoleophilia bacterium
GACATCCACCGCGCCGTCGAGGACGAAGCCACCGTCCCGCTCTACTACGAAGCACGGCTCGTGCAGCTCGCCATGGACGAGGCGGCAGCCGAGCTCATCGACACCCGGTTCGACGAGGTCACCGAAGGCGAAGAAGACCGCCAGCGGGAAAAGCGCAAGACCCGCTGGGCGCGCGTCGAGGCGATCGTCGGCAGCCCCGAACGCATTCGCGAAGTGGCGCGTGACATCGTCGACCACTGGGACCAGCGCAGCCGGGCACTTACCGGCAAGGCGATGGTCGTGTGCATGAGCCGGCGCATCTGTGTGGAGCTCTACGCGGCGATCTGCGAGCTGCGCCCCGACTGGCACGACGCTGACGATGCCAAGGGCAAAATCAAGGTCGTGATGACCGGCTCGGCATCCGACCCTGCAAGCTTCCAGCAGCACGTGCGCAACGCCGCAGCCAAGACGGCACTGGCCGGGCGGGTGCGCGACCCTGACGATGAGCTGGAAATCGTGATCGTGCGGGACATGTGGCTGACCGGCTTCGATGCGCCATGCCTGCACACGATGTATGTCGACAAGCCCATGCGCGGGCACGGCCTGATGCAGGCCATCGCCCGGGTCAACCGCCGCTTCCGCAACAAGCCCGGCGGGCTGATCGTCGACTACATCGGCATCGGCGAGCCGCTCAAGCGCGCACTGCAGACCTACTCCGCAGCCGACAGGGACACCACCGGCGTGCCCGTCGAACAGGCCGTGGCACTGATGCAGGAACACTACGAGGTCGCGTTCGGACTGCTGCACGGCTTCGACATCGAGGCCGTCGATGCGCAGGGCAAGGGGCAGTGGCCGGCACACGCGGTGGCGGCGATGGAACGCATCCTCGCCCACGACGACGGGGCCAAGCGCTTCACCGCGACGGTAACCGCGCTGCTCAAGGCGTTCGCACTGTGCTCGGCATCCGATGAGGCGCGCGTGCTTGCGCCACGCATCGGCTTCCTGCAGCTCGTCAAGGCCCGCCTGAACGCCCTGACGGTGGACTCCGAACGCGACGCGGCAGACCTTGACGCTGCCATCCGCCAGATCGTCTCGGGTGCGATCGCATCCGAAGGGGTGGTCGACATCTTCGCCGAGGCAGGCCTCGCGCGCCCTGACATTGCGATCTTAAGTGACGAGTTCCTCGACGAGCTGTCGAAGATGCCGCAGAAAAACCTCGCGCTCGAGACCCTGCGCAAGCTCCTCAACGACGAGATCAAGGTCCGCGAACGCCGCAACCTCGTACAGGCCCGATCGTTCCGGCAGATGCTCGAACAGAGCCTCAACCGCTACCGCAACCGCAGCATCGAAGCTGCCCAGGTCCTGCAGGAACTCATCGACATGGCCCGCGACATCCGCGAAGCCGACCAGCGCGGGCAGGACCTCGGCCTGTCCGAGGACGAGATCGGCTTCTACGACGCGCTCGGCACCAATGACAGCGCAGTCGCAGCGCTGGGCGACGAGACCCTCAAGGCGATTGCACACGACCTCGTGCGGGTCGTTCAGGACAACGCCACCATCGACTGGACCCTGCGCGACAGCGTCCGCGCGAAGATGCGCGTCGCCGTCAAGAAGCTGCTGCGCACGCACGGATACCCGCCTGACAAGCAGGAGGCAGCCGTGGTGACGGTCATCCAGCAGGCAGAGCTCATGGCCCAGGAGGCAGCGTGAAGCGGGCGTGTGAGGCCCGCCGCAACGGGCCTGTCCGGCCCGCGTCCGCACCCATTCGCTACCCTGAGGCCATGAACCCCGGCGCAACCATGCAGCAGCGAGCCAGGCGGCAGGCCGACACCGCCAGGAAGGCCCGCGAGTTCGCTGCCAGCTACGTGGCAGACCTGCCACAGGGCATTCGACCCCAGGACATCCGCCTGCAGCTGGCCGAGCGTGCGGGAACCTTGGGAATCGACCGAACCGTCCTGTGGATCGCCGTCCGGGACGAGATGCGAAAGTCCCGATAATGCCGTCCCCAGACGCGCGGTTCCATCCGCCGGTGGAGACCGAGTTGATCGAGGCCGGGCGGCGAACGCCCGGCCAGCGCGATGCCGACCGCATCCTCTACTCCTACGGCTTCCAGCGCCTTGCCGGCATCACGCAGGTCACCGGAACCGAGGCCGGCGCCATCCTCCACAGCCGGCTGACACACTCCCTGAAGGTCGCCCAGGTAGCCCGACGGATCACCGAGCGGCTCCTCGCACAGATGCCAGATCGAGCTGCCAGGCACGAGCTGGATCCAGACGTCGCCGAGGCCGCAGCGCTCGCACACGACCTCGGGCACCCACCGTTTGGCCACGTCGCAGAGCACAAGCTGGACGAGCTTGCCGCAGGCTGGGGCGGCTTCAACGGCAATGCCCAGTCCTTCAGGATCGTCACGCAGCTCGAACACAAGCGAATCGAGTACAGCGGACTCAACCTGACCCGGCGCACGCTGCGCGGGATCCTCAAGTACCCATGGATGCGAGGACCCGACGGTAAGCGTCACACGAGCTGGGGGGCCTACGACACCGAGTCCGACATCTTCGAATGGGCGACCCAGGGCGTTTCCGATGGAGTGTTGCACCCCCTTGCCGCAATCATGGACTGGGCCGATGACGTGACCTACGCGGTCCATGACGTGGAGGACTTCTTCCGCGCCGGGTTGGTGCCACTGGAGCGACTTGGATCGCGTATCCACTCCGACCGCCACCAGGTAGTCGAGCATGCCGCTGCCAAGCTCGACGTTGCCACCGCCGACCTGGCTGAGCTGGCCGAGCAGCTCTTCGAGTTCGACTTCAGCTGGGACCGTGGCTGGGTCGGATCCAAGGACGATCGACAGCACCTGCACTCGGATACCTCCGGGCTCCTGGAGCGACTGATCTTCGCAGTTCACTTGGGGGAGGACGGATCGATCACGATCGGCGAGACCGAACGGCAGATCGTTGCGATCCTCAAGGCCCTCACCTGGCGATACGTCATCGACCGCTCGGCGCTCACTGCCACCCAGCAGGGACAGCAGGATGTGATCGAGGGACTCCACGAGTACTTCCTTCGTGAGTTGCGGTCGCACAGGGACACTCCCGAGGGTCGGCGGTACCGAGCCTTTCCTCGTGTGTATCGCGACCTGCTGCACGAGCTTGGCGGCGACCCGGACGACCCTGCCACCTTGCGACTCATCACCGACGTGATCGCAGGCATGACCGAGGAGACTGCCTACCAGCTGTTCGGTCGCATCCGCGGGCACGCCGTGGGGTCCATCCTGGACGCGACGGCGCGCTCGATTCGATAACGGGCGATTGCCTGAACCCGGCGGCGTTGCGATACGCTCGATGCGCATGCCTGTCCCTGCCCGCACGAACCGCCCTTACCTGATTGCACTGTCGCTGCTCCTCGCAGCCATGTTCTTTGGGTGCAGCACTGCCAGCGAGACCAAGGGGGGCGCCGAAGCTGAGCACGAAAGCCTGCGCGCCCCTGCTGCCCACGAGGCGGATCCGACACCTGAAGCAGGCTCAGAGCCTGCCAGCCCTCCCCCGGCCACCCAGCCCATCGACGACGCCCGCCGCGGCGCAGCGCTCGTGCAGGTCGAGCGGGTCGTCGACGGTGACACGGTCGTGCTCGTCGATGGGCGGCGCGTGCGGCTGGTGCAGATCGACACGCCCGAGATCCATCAAGACCCCGAGTGCTACGGCGCCGAGGCCACCGCAGCGCTCGAGGAGCTCCTGCCAGCAGGCGGGCAGGTGGAGCTCGAGGTCGACCCCGCGCTCGATGCCGAGGACCGCTACGGGCGGGTGCTTGGCTACCTGATCGCCGACGGCCAGAACCTCAACGTCGAGCTCGTGCGTCGCGGCGCGGCCGGGGTCTGGTTCTTCCGGGGCGCGCGGGGCCGCTATGCCGAGGAGCTGCTCGCAGCGGCCGAGGAGGCCCGCCGCGCCGAGCGCGGGCTGTGGGGCGCGTGCCCAGATGTGCCGTTTGATCCCGAGCGCAGCATCGACACGGGCCCGGCAGGTGCCCGCGGCAGATGGTGAGGTCCGGCCAGGTTCCCGCCGAGGGGCTGGTCGCTATCGGCATCGACCTTGCGGCAGGGTCTCGCAGCACCGCCGTCTGCGTCCTGCATGGCAGCGCGTGGGATGTGCGGGGCAGCTGGCGCGTCGCCTATCTGGGCATCGGTGCTCGCGGCACGGCCCGGGAGGGCGTGCCGCGGTGGGACAACCGCGAGCTCACGGGCCTCGTGCGCGAGGCGCTGCTGGCCGGGCCGGCCGCGCGTGTCGGGATCGATTCGCCGTGGGGGTGGCCTGCGCCCTTCCTTGCGCTCATGGGGGAGCTCGCCGCCCCGGGCGCTGTAGGCCCCGGTGGCGAGCTTGCCCGCGCGCACGACGAGTGGGACGCGCGCAGTCGCTGGCGGCTGCGCGCCACCGACCTCGTGGCAGCTGCGCATCCGGGCATTCGCCCGATGTCGGTGTCGACCGACAGCCTCGGGGTGGTAGCGCTGCGCTGCGCTGCGATCCTCGCTGCAGCCGGCGCCGCGCAGGTGCCGGGCTTCCGGCTCGGGGCAGCCGGGATCTACGAGGTCTACCCGGCAGGGTCGCTGGCCAGCTGGGGAATGCGCCCGGCGGGCAGCTACAAGCGCGACCCGACGGTGCGCGCGGCACTTGCGCAGGAGCTCGTGGAGGCCTTCGCGCTCGATGAGGTGACCAGCGAGCAGCGCGAGGCGCTGGCAGCCTCCGACCATGCGCTCGATGCGCTGCTGGCAGCGCTGACGGTCGCCGTGGGGCAGCTGCCGGCTCCCGAGGATGCACCAGCGCATGCCCTGCAGCGTGCGCGCGTCGCTGGCCATGACGTGCCGGCAGACGTGCTGGAGGCCGAGGGCTGGCTGTGGCTGCCGCAGTAGCGTCAGCGACGGCCAGCAGGCGGGGTCGGTCCCCGGCGCGGCCCTCACGGCCCAAGCGTTGCGATGGGCACCACGTGCACGCCGTCGCTGCGCTGGCCGGCATGGCCCGTGCTGGTGATGACCCCAAGGGCTGAGGGCGGACCATGCCGGGCCGTGTCGATGCGTGCAGCACAGCGGAGCAGCGAGGCAGCTGCGGTGTCGACCTCGCGGGGATTGAGCTTGACCTCGAACGCTGCCCAGGTGCCATCTCGCAGCGTCAGGATCGCGTCGATCTCGTTGCCGTTTGCATCGCGCCACGTGCTGATGACCCCATCGAGCAGCTGCGTGTGGATCCGCAGGTCGCGGACGGCCAGGGCCTCGAACTGGAAGCCGGCCGCCCGTGGGTCGGCGCGCAGGTCTGCGCTTCCCACGTCCAGCGCAGCCAGGCCAAGCGACGGATCGACCAGGTAGCGAACCGGCGCGGTGCGAAGTCGGGTGCGAGAGCGCATGTGTGGGCGCCACGCCTCCGAGTCGTCTGCGAGCCCGAGCCGAACAAGCGCGTCCATGTACCCGTAGAGGGTTTCGTTGGCAATCGGCCCTGCATCGCCGCCGACGTCCCTCGCGAGCTGGGCGAGCTTGACCGCCTGGCCGGTGTTGCGGGCAAGGCTGGCGAGCAGCCGCTGGAGGTTGCGGGGGTTGCGGCGGTGGCCGAGGGACGGGATGTCGACCTCGATGACCTGCCGCAGGTACGACCGCAGCCATGATCGGGCGTCGGGCTCATCCTTGCCGAGCAGGGAGGGCCATCCGCCGATGACGATGCGGCGCAGGAGCTCGTCGTATCCGAGGCCCGTGCCGTCGCCACCCTGGCGCTCGCCGGCAAGGAGCGCGGCCAGCGAGACCGAGCCCGTCGAATGACCGGACTCGAACAGGCTCATCGGGCGCATCCTCATGTATGCGAAACGCCCCGCCCCCGAGTGTCTGGTGGTGTTGTCGCGCGGCGTTGCCGAGCCGGTGAGGATGAACTCGCCGGGGCGTGCGCGGTCGTCGACCTGGCGACGGACGCGATTCCAGATTGCCGGTTCGACCTGCCACTCATCGAAGAGGATGGGTGGCGTGCCCGCAAACAGCGAGTCCGGGTCGAGCGCGAGGAGCGATCGCGCTGTTTCGTCCTCATCGAAGCGAATGGTGGTCTTGGCAACCTGGGATGCAGTGGCGGTCTTGCCGCAGGCCTTGGGGCCTTCGATCAGCACTGCGCCCATGACGCGCATGTGGGCCGCGAGCTCTCGATCTGCGATGCGTGGCAGGTAGCGATCCATGCTTTAAGTCTAGCGATTGCATTATCTGAAGTCGAGTGTTTGCATGTTTCAAAATCTAGCGTTTGCTTGGAATAGGGTCTGTGGTGTGTATCCAGAGGCCTGCGATCGGCATGGCCCCGATGCGATCGCCAGACGGGACCGTGCCCTGGCCACGCCACCCCGTCAGCTGCCGTCGGTGCGCAGCACAACGTCCGGGGCGAAGGCCGCGATCGCAAACCAGAACGTGTCAACATGCGGGATCGCCTCCAGCTCGGTGCCGGCCAGCTCGCCGGAGGTGGCGGTGCCCGACATGTCCCAGCTGCTGCCGGTCTGGGTGTCGACGAAGCTGCCGGGCTCGGGGCCGGGCTCGAAGCTGAGCCTGCGTCCAGCGGCGCGGCGCGAGTAGACCGCGGTGGTTCCCACGTCGCGCCCGTCGGCGATCGCGAGCGTGTCGAGCGCGCTGGCCACCCCGGGCCGCCACAGCACCACCACATCCTCGTCGGACAGGGCGGCGGGCTCGGTGAGCTCCTCGATCACGAACGCGCGATCGGCCGCGTCCGGGGCGATGCTGCTGCCGAGGATGAAC
>SKUG01000084.1 GCA_007122215.1 Thermoleophilia bacterium
CGGCGAGCTGGCAACCGCGGACGCGGTGATCATCGCGGTCCCCACCCCGCTGACCGACCACCGCGAGCCCGACCTCACGATCGTCGAGGCAGCAGCCCGGCGGATCGCGCCCCACCTGCAGTCGGGCCAGCTCGTGGTGCTCGAGTCCACGACCTACCCGGGAACCACCCGGGACGTGCTGCAGCCGATCCTCGAGTCGGAGGGCCTCGTCGCCGGCGAGGACTTCTTCCTGGCCTACTCGCCCGAGCGCGTCGACCCGGGCAACGCGACCTGGAACACCCGCAACACCCCGAAGGTCGTCGGAGGGGTCACCGAGGCCTGCACCGAGCGTGCACGGGCGCTGTACGCAGCGGCCGTGGACCACGTGCACACGGTCTCCACCCCGGATGCGGCCGAGCTGACGAAGCTGCTCGAGAACATCTTCCGCTCGGTCAACATCGCGCTGGTCAACGAGACGGCGATGCTCTGCGACCGGATGGGCATCGACGTCTGGGAGGTCGTCGAGGCCGCTGCCACCAAGCCGTTCGGCTTCATGAGCTTCCGGCCGGGTCCGGGCCTGGGCGGCCACTGCATCCCGATCGACCCCTTCTACCTGACCTGGAAGGCCCGCGAGTACGACTTCGCCACCGAGTTCATCGAGCTCGCCGGCAAGATCAACTCGAACATGCCGTACTTCTGCGTCCACAAGCTCAAGCGCGCGCTCAACTCGAAGGGTCGGGCGCTCAACGGCAGCCGTATCCTGCTGCTGGGGATGTCCTACAAGCCGGATGTGGGTGACACGCGCGAGTCACCAGCGGTGAAGGTGTTCGAGCTGCTGACGGCCGAGGGTGGCCTGGTCGACTACCACGATCCCCACGTGCCCAGCCTCACGGTCGGCGGGGTGGAGCACCGGTCGATCACCCTCGAGGACGAGGCGATCGCGGGCGCGGACGCCGTGGTGATCCTCACCGACCACTCGGGCGTCGACTATGCCGGGATCGTCGAGCGCGCCGGGCTGGTGGTGGACTTTCGCAACGTCACCGGTGAGCTCGGTCGCGAGCAGGGGGTCTGGAAGCTGTGAGCACCAACGTCGCCGTCGTGGGCCTGGGCTACTGGGGCCCGAACCTTGCCCGCAACTTCAACCGCCTGCCCGGCGCCGAGCTGCGCTGGCTGTGCGACCTCAGCGAGGACCTGCGCCGCCAGTACGGGGAGCTCTTCCCGCGCGCCACGGTCACCGACGACTACGACGCGCTGCTCGAGCGGGACGACCTCGATGCGGTGGTGCTGGCAACGCCCGTCCCCACCCACCACGTGCTGGCCGCGAAGGCGCTGCGCGCCGGCAAGCACGTCTTCGTCGAGAAGCCGCTGGCGCTGACCGCTGCCGATGCGCGGGAGCTCGCCGAGCTGGCCGAGGAGCATGACCGCGTGCTGTTCGTCGGGCACCTGCTCGTCTACCACCCGGCCGTGGAACGGATGCGGGCAATGATCGAGTCCGGCGAGCTCGGCGACGTGCTGTACGCCTACTCGCACCGGCTGAACCTCGGACAGTTCCGGCGGGATGAGAACGCGCTCTGGTCGCTCGGGGTACACGACGTGGCGATGCTCATGCACCTGACGGGCCTCGAGCCCGTGGAGGTCACCGCCAGCGGCGAGAGCTACCTCCACGATGGCGTGGAGGACGTGGTCTTCGGCACCATCCGCTTCGCGGGCGGCACGATGGCCCACATCCACCTGTCCTGGCTGGACCCGCACAAGGTTCGGCGGCTCACGGTTGTCGGGTCGTCGAAGATGGTCGTGTTCGACGACATGCAGGCCGATCGCAAGCTAACCGTCTACGACAAGGGCTTCACCCGCGAGCAGGGCGGCGATGCCACTCCGGGCCAGGCGCCGGCACGCTCCTACGGCGAGTACATCACCAAGCGCGAGGGCGACATCTGGATCCCGCGGGTGCCCAACGACGAGCCGCTGCGGCTCGAGTGCCAGCGCTTCCTGGACTGCATCAGCGGCGAGGCCGACCCCCGCAGCGACGGCCGGGACGGGCTGCGCGTGGTGAGCGTGCTCGAGGGCATGCAGCAGTCGCTGGAGCAGGGCGGCGGCGTGGTGCCGCTGGTACCTGCAACGGCATCGTCGTAGGATCCTGCACATGGCCTCCACCGACGCGACCCCCACACCGTCAACCGCGCTCGTCCCCCGCGACGACCTGGCCCCGGGAGCGCTCGTCGCCGACGATGCCCAGCTTGGTGACGGGGCCGTCCTCGCACCGCGCGCGGTGATCGGCCCAGGCGCCGTGGTCGGGGCCGGCGCGACGGTTGGCATCGGCAGCATCATCCACGCAGGAACCCGGATCGGGGAGGGCTGCGTGGTCGGCGACAACGTGGTGCTGGGCAAGCCCCGCTACCTCTCGAGCGCATCCACGGCAGCCCGCACGGAGCTTGAACCGCTCGTCATCGGGGATCGAACGATCGTCGGTGCGGGCACGGTGGTCAGCCAGGGAACCACGGTCGGCAGCGACGTGCTGCTGGGCGACCAGGTCTCGATTCGCGAGCGCTGCCGGCTCGGCGACCGCGTGGTGGTCGGGCGTGGCAGCTGCGTGGAGAACGACACCACCATCGGGCACCGCACGAAGATCCAGTCGAATGCCTACATCACGGCGTACATGGTGCTCGAGGACGACGTCTTCATCGCGCCGTGCGTGATCACCACCAACGACAACTTCATGGGTCGCACCGAGGCACGGTTCGCGCAGCTGGGCGGCCCGACGATCCGCCGCGGCGCCCGCATCGGGGGCGGCGCGGTGCTGCTGCCGAACGTCGAGGTCGGCGAGGAGGCATTCGTGGGCGCGGGCGCCGTGGTCAACCGCGACGTGCCCGCCCGCCAGCTGGTGGTCGGCTCCCCGGCACGCGTGCTGCGCGAGGTGCCCGAGGCCGAGCTGCTCAGCAACCAGTAGCGCCGTGCAGGCAGGTCGCCGCGCGGCGCCCGGACCCGGTCAGCGAACCCGGATGCGCACGCCCGGCCCCAGCTGGCCGCGGCGCTGCAGGCGATAGACCCCGTCCTGCTGGGGACGCACGTTCACGCGGTAGCGGGTGCCGCGCTGGGGGCGCACGCGACCCACGCGCTGCCACCTGCCACCGGACCGGGGACGGAAGACCAGGAAGGTCGCACCCGAGCGTGGCACGGTTCCCTCGATGGCAACCCGCTGGCCGCGGCGGACCTGTCGGGCGCGCGCCCGGATCTCCAGTCGCTCCACCCGGAAGAAGGTCGAGCGCAGGCCCAGCGCCTCGCGCACCTGGGTCCCGGGAATGGTGCGGGTGCCGCGAGCGGTCACGATGCGTGCCTGCTGGACCCGGCCGGAGCCGTTGACCTGCACCCGGATGTCGCGGATCGCCCCCGGGGCGCTCGCAGCGCCCAGCTGCCGGCGGATGTGGGCAGGGCCGAAGCGGACCTCGCGGATGTCCCAGCTCGAGTGTGGCGAGCGCTCCCATGGGTCGGGGCGACCACGGAGATAGGACCGCGGCTCGCTGTTCCAGACGTGCTCGATGTTGGCCGTTCTGCCTCCGCTGGTGGAGTGGTAGAAGGTGGGGACCACCTGTCCACCCACGGTGGCGATGAGCCCGCGGGTGGCGTTGACCGCGGCGGTCGTCCGGGAATGCTCGTGCTCGATCCCCCGGTAGACCTGGCTGCGGGTGTCGGCGAAGGCATCGAAGGGGCCGGACCTGCGGGTGGCCAGCGCGTAGGAGCGCGCTGCGATCGCCTGGGCGCCGAGGGCCTCCGCGTGCCACGATGCCGGCATCTCGGAGGGCACGACGCCGCGCAGGTAGAGCTCGAGCGGCACGTGGTTGACGGCGCGCAGGCCCGCGCCGTGCGGCACGAAGCGCAGGTGGCCCCGATAGCGGTGCCCGAACGCCCCGTTGTCGGCGGTGAAGCGCGTCGCGACCGCCCCGGTGACCACGACCGTCCCTGCCCCACAGCCCAGGAGCGTGCTCGTCGCGCCATCGCGGATCCGCAGCACGCAGGTCCCGGCACCACCCCGGCGGATCCTCAGGACATCCCCGGCATCGACGTCGCTGGAGGATGCGCCGTTGCGTGTGACGGTGACGTTGCCGCCTCGAGCCACCAACTCGAGCTCGCTGCGGCCCTCCACCAGCAGCACCCGGAAGGTTGGGTTGCCGGCGGCATCGTCGACGCTCACGCCGTTGAAGTAGTAGCGGATCACCTGTTCCGCCGTGAACCCGCGGCCGGCGAATCCCTGGGCTCCGTACTGGCTCATGCCGATGCCATGACCCCATCCCTTCCCGGGAAACCAGTACTGCGTCGCGGCCATGGTCGTGGCGGGTGCCAGCATCGCCAGCAGCAGGGCAAGGACCACCACGCCGGATCGCCCGACCCGGCACGCTACGCGACGCCTTGGCGCCTGGGCATGTGCTGCTGTCCCCATGACTCCCATCCTTGCGGACCTTCGGCACCGGCGTGGATACCTTGAGTAGATCATGTCTTCGAAACTCGGGCTTGATTTCCCCCGCGAACCTGCCGACAGGGACCCCGACGGCCCACCTTGGGGTCGGGGAGGACACGATGGAACGGCCCCGCGGCGGCAACGACAACCGACGAAGCGACCCCCGCGCGGACCTGCGCCGACGGGTGCTGGTCTTCCGCGCTGGCAGCCAGTGGGAGGGCGAGACCTGGAACCTCAGCGCCGGCGGGGCGCTCGTCAGCGTCCCGGTCGACCTCGAGCCAGGAGACCAGTTCGCGATGGGCATGCACCTCGACGGCGCCCTGCGCCAGGAGGCAGGCCTCGACTACCTGCACTTCCAGATGGAGGTGCTTGCCGTCGCCCGGCCAGCCGAGGCAGGCCGGGCCGGACTCTTCCGCTGTCGAAACGTCACCGACGCAGGCTCCGACCAGCACCATCGCGCGAGCGCGATCGTCTACCGCGTCCTGTCGAGCCAGGACGCTGCCTGAACCTGCGCGGACCGATCGGCCGACCCCTCAGCCACCCAGCACGACGCCCTTCCCGACCATGCCGTCGATGATGGCGAGTGCCGGCAGCGCCGTGGCGACCGCGACGAGCAGGCAGGAGAGGTTGGCCACGGTCCAGCGCAGGTACCAGCGGCCCCGGCCCCGCGATCGCGCATCGCCAGAGCCCAGCAGCTCGGGAACCAGCGTCCCGGCCCATGCAGCGAGTGCCACCCACAGCCAGGTTGCGGCGTGGTCGGCAACGATCCCGACCTCGCGCGCGGTGAAGATCGCCACGAGGTAGGCAAGCATGGCGAGGGCGAGGCCCCGCCCGGCTGCGAGCACGATGATCGACCCGACCTCCGAGCGACCGGCATCGGGATCGATGGCTGGCTGCGACGGGCGATGCCGACCCGGGCCTGCGGCTGTGGGGCCGGGCCCCGGTGCGGCGGGATCAGCTGCGGACTGCTGCATGGAGTCGCTCCTCGTACTGGCGCTGGTAGAACTCGCGGAACTCACCCGACTTGATCGGCTCCCACCAGTCCCGGCGGTCCCGGTACCACTGCACGGTGGATGCCAGGCCCTCGGCCAGGTCGATCCGGGGCGACCAGCCGAGTGCCATGAGCTTCGAGGAATCGAGCGCGTAGCGGAAGTCGTGCCCGGGGCGGTCGGCCACGTAGCGGATCAGGTCGTCCCCCGCACCGACCAGCTCCAGGACCTGGCGGGTGATCCAGATGTTCTCCCGCTCGTTGCTCCCACCGACGTTGTAGACCTCGCCGGGCACGCCCTCCAGGAGGGCAGTGAGGATGCCGCGGGCATGGTCCTCGGCGTGGATCCAGTCCCGCACCTGGCGGCCATCGCCGTAGACCGGCAGCGGCTCGCCGTCGAGGGCGTTGGTCACGAACAGGGGAATCAGCTTCTCGGGGTACTGGTTGGGGCCGTAGGTGTTCGAGCCCCGGGTGACCACCACTGGCAGGCCGTGGGTGTGCATGTACGCGAGCGCCTGCAGGTCCCCGCCCGCCTTGCTGGCCGAGTACGGGCTGGAGGGTCGCAGCGGATCGTCCTCCTGGAAGGGGCGCCCCTCGGTTGAGCCGTAGACCTCGTCGGTCGAGACCTGGAGGTAGCGATCGACGCCGGCGGAGCGGGCTGCGTCACACAGCACCCAGGTGCCGAGCACGTCCGTGGTGATGAAGTCAACGGCACCGTGGATTGAGCGATCGACGTGGCTCTCGGCAGCGAAGTTCACGACGTGGGTGCAGCCGGCCATGGCCTCTGCCACCACTGCCGCATCGGTGATGTCGCCCTGCACGAAGCGGTAGCGGGGATCGTCCTCGACCGAGGCGAGGTTGGCGGGGCTGGCCGCGTAGGTCAGCTTGTCGAGGTTCACCACCCGCGCCTCCGGGTGCTCGGCGAGCACGAGGCGGATGAAGTGGCTGCCGATGAAGCCGGCGCCTCCGGTGACCAGCAACTGCATGGGACGCTCCATCTGGGTCGGGCGGATCGAGGGACCACCATCCTAGCGCTTTCCGGCATGCGATCACCCCGGGCCGGCCCGATGCAGCTCCGTCCACGATCGGTTGTTGCTGCCCGGCCGCCAACGTGATCGACCGTGGTCAAGCCATCCGGGATGGGGGCCGATGCGGCGAGCGTGAGCCAGGCAGTGACAGCCGTCGGGGCATCCCCCCATGCCGGCGTGGGCGCCCCGTCGCCCGCGGCGCCGCCGCCTGCCGCCGGCCACTCCCCGGACCCCCGCTCCCACCCGATCGCGCGCCTGACGGTTCCGACGATCGCCGAGC
>SKUG01000173.1 GCA_007122215.1 Thermoleophilia bacterium
AGCTTGGCTACCCGGCCGGTCTCCCGGACCGTGCTGGCCGACGATGTCGGCGCCGCAACCAGCAGCAGCACCAGCATTGCGGCGATCGCGCCGACGGCGATCGTGATCCGAACCAGTCGTCCCTGTGCCAGCATCATGTCCACGTCCCTGCAGTCATGTTTGCCGCCCCGCGTCACCACGCAGGGCCCGTCCCTGCCTCGACGGTACACCCACTCTCCGGATCTGCACAGGCTTTCGACAGGGATGTCCGGTGGGTGCCTGCTACGCGGCGATCCCCGGGGCGTCGACATCGACGACCGGCACTGCCACCGGCACCGGCCGTGGCGTGGCCTGCGTGCAACGATCATCCCGCTGGGAGCGATAGAACGGTGGGCGGCCAGTGCGTGGCCGCTCCGTGTGTGGACCAGGTCGATCGGGAGCAGTGCCGGTGATGCGGCAGCAGGACCCAGGAATCTCCAGCCCCGCAGCTGGCCAGCTGCTGGTCGGTGACGCCGGCCTGCTGGTCGTGCGATCCCTCCTCGAGGCGGGCGTGGACTCGATCGTCTCGCCCCTCGAGGATGCCCAGCTTCCCGCCGCAGCCATCCTCCGTGGAATCCGCGAGGACCTCGCCGCCACCCACGCCGTGGCGGTGCGGCGCCTGCCCCATCCCCACGTCCTCGGGCCCGTGCTCGCTGGCGGTGAGGACCACCACCTGCACGGCATCATCGTCTCCGATTCCCATCCTGACCCGGCAGGCGTCGTAGCTGCCGCTGCACCCCATCCGAGCGTGGTCGTCCTGCCGTCCGGCGCCCTGCCAGCCGATCATGCGGCCATCGTGGTCGAGCCCGCCCCGACGCCCCACGGCCTGCGGGCCTGCATCGATGTCGCTGCATCCAGCGCCCGACGGCATGGTGTCGCCATCGTGGTTGCGGTGCCGGAGTCGCTCGCCCGGGGCTGGATGTCGTTCCGGACCAGCGCGATCCCCGACCGTTACGAGCGTGCAGCCCGCACCGCACGTGCCCGCGGTGGAGCCGGTGCCGTGACCGGTGCGCTCACCCTTCCCCTCCACCGCGAGCGGGCCGGGGTCGACCACGTGGTCGTGTCCTCGACCCGCCATGAGCCGGCGCTCGAACGCGTGGTTGCCGCCCACCCCATCGGATCGGTGCTGGTGCCTGCGCCTGCCGCGATCGATGCCGGCGAGCTCGCCGCTGCGATCGGCAGTGCCCGCCACCTGCTCGTCGTCGGACCCGCAGGGTCGCGACTCCACCAGGCAGTCGTCGATGCGACCGCAGCGGACGACGTTGGCATCCACTGCTGCCCGGAGCCCTCCTCCGAGGATGACCTCGCCCGGGAGATCGCTGCGTGGGCAGGATCCCGGATCGACGTGCCGGCACGCCGACAGCGTCGCCACGGAGAGCTTCCCACGCGCATCCGCAGCGCCCTCGCGCCCGGTAATCGCCCGGATCCCCTGCCTGCCATTCCCGTGGTCGTGCGGGCAGCGCTCGTGCTCGCCCAGGGATCGATCGGCATGCCCGCCTGCATCGATGCCCAGCGCGGATGCTGGCAGACCGGGGAGGGCCTGGTCATCGAGCACATGGACACGATGCAGCTGCGCGAGCACCTCGATGCGCTGCGTGCCCGCGCCGAGGATGATCCCGACGCCGATGCCCCGGACGAGCCTGGTCGCCTGCTGATCGTCAGCGCAGGCCACCCCGATGCGGCCACGTCCGCTGCCGAGGGTGCCGAGGAGCATGTCACCGTGCAGTACGCATCGACGGCCCAGCCGCGGGTGCTGGCCGCCGCGATCGCGACCGCGGTCCGCGCGGGTCGCCTCGCCCGTGACCACGTGATCCTCGTCGTCCCCGCCGCTGGCCGCTCGACCCACGGCCGGACTGCCGGGATCGAGCCCGGGCTGCTGGCTGCCGACATCCCGGCGGCCATGGCTGCAGGCGGGGTGTCGTCCAACCCCCTGGGGACAGCCGAGCTGACACCCGCCGTGGTGGAGGTCGAGGCGACCGTTCGCCGGCCTCGCGCTCCACGGGGCCCCAGCGCCGCTGCCCGCTACGCTGCGGCAGACGGCCTTGCAGGAGGGATCGGCTGATGGCTGCAGGACGGCACGCTGCAACGGCCGGGCGGATCCTCGTCCTCCACGAGCCCGACATGGTCGATGCGCCGCTGGTGGCATGGCTGGTGGAGGTCCTGGCCGCACACGGCACCGAGGCATCGGCCACGCCGGTGTCCGACTTCCCCGTTCCCGCAACGCTGGTCGAGGTTGCCTGCGCACCCCACGAGCGCGCCGACTGGTCGGGGCAGTGTCCCCGCGAGGTCGACGTCCTGGTGGCCAGCGACCTGCTGGTTGCTGCAGCGGCCACCGCCGCGGGACTCGTCCATCCCGGGCACGGTGTGGTCATCAGCTCTGCCGACCAGCGCTCGCCCGCCGTGCCGGCAGACCCGGCCGGCACGTGGCAGCTCGAGCGCGACGAGCTCACGAGCTTCCTTGCTGGTGCAAGCGCCCTCCAGGTGCTGGTTCCGGTTGCCGACCTTGCTGCCTGGCACGGGCTGCCACGCGAGGCCTTGCCCGCCCTGCTCGCGGGGGCGCTGTGTGGCAGTGGGATCCTCGACGTTGACGCCGCCTGCGCGCGCGGCATCGTCGCCGGGTCCGGTGGCTCCCAGGCGGGCACCGGGTTCGACCTCGGCCTGCGTGCCGGCAGCAGGCCCGGACGCCTGCCCGAGCGACGCGGGGGCATTCCCGCCCTCGTGCGGGCCCGCGGCATCGACCTGGATGCAGCTTCCCGCCGTGAGCTCCAGGAGCTCGCACACCGCCTCGGGGAGATGCTCCCTGGCGAGCTTGCCGCCCACGCGGCAGACCGTGGCCTCGAGGTCCTGCGCGACCAGTCGCTGGCCGCGCTCGCTACCTACGTCGAGGAGCTCGCGGCGGTGGTCCGGGCCCTCGAGGTGTCACCACTGCGCGATGCGCCCGAGGCCCGCGGGATCATCAGCGATGCCGCGACGAGCCTGGCAGCGCTGCTCGTCGTCCACGATCGCCGGCTGCTTGCCCGGCGCCTCCTCGACACCCATGGCGCCTGGGCTGCAGGCCAGGCCGGTGCGCGTGCCGCCGGCATGCAGACCGAGCGCATCCACAGGATCCCCGAGGGCCTGCTCGCAGATCCAACCGCGGCAGCCGACCCCCGGGCCATCGAGGCCGTTGGCGACCTGGCCGAGGTGCGCCCGGCGCGCCGCGCCGATGCCGTCCGCCTGCGCAGGATGGCCAGCCACGCCGTGGATCCTGCCCACGCCGAGGCCGCCCGCGACCTCGCGGCCGAGTACCGTCGCGCAGTCATCGATGCGATCGAGTGGGCCCCGGCGGTGGCCGGACGCGTTGCCCGCAGCGGCCGCCTCGTGGCGGGGTGGGGACCTGCCCGGTCAGCGTCCATCGTCTCTGCACGGGCGCTCTGGGGCCGGGTCGTCAGCCAGGCCGTTGCCATCGAGCGTGCATCGGGCGCGGAGGCGGCAGGACTTGCAGCCCGGGTGATCACCGCCGCGATCGATCGCATCGCCCACGGCTCCGCCCTGACGCTCTGGGAGGATGCCGCCACCACGGTCGCGCTGGCCATGGCACACGCTCGCGGCACCGCCCCTGGCCATGGCTCCCCGGGGGACGCCAGCCAGGGACGCCAGGCGCCTGCCGATGGTGTCAGCCGACGATCCGCAGCGCCGCCGGCAGCGCGCGCAGGGTGATCCGGGAGCGGTCCCCGAGGTACTCGCCATCGGCCTGCACCGCCATGGGCATGTCACAGCTGACGTGCAGGGTTGAGACGTCGGTGAGATCGTGGCGCCGGTCGTTGAAGCGCTTGCGCCGTGCCTGCCTCGAGAGGACGATCGATGCCTCGCGCAGGGCCAGGGACACCGGCAGCGTCTCCGGTGCGACCACTGACAGGCCGTTGTCGGGCCGGGCTGCCGGCATCAGGTGGACCGGGATCTTCCCGAGGTAGGTGTACGGGTCGAGGTTGCCGCAGAACAGGCATGCGGCGCGGAACTCGTCGCCATCGTCGGCGCGGATCGTCATCCCCGCCGGGATCCGCCCGCCCGTGGTGACGAACTGGGTGACACCTGCGGCGAGGTAGGCGAGGTCGCTGGAGCGTCGCCCGCGTCGCTGGGTCTCCTTGCGCTTGACGGTCTCGGCATCCAGCCCGATGCCTGCACAGAAGAGGAAGGCCCGCTCGTCGACCTTCCCGATGGTGAACTCCGACCAGCGCCGCTCGACGATCGCGGCCGCCAGCTGCCGGGCAGCCTTCACCGGGTCATTCGGCAGGCCGATGCCGCGCGCGAGCACGTTCGTTGCCCCACCGGGCAGCACCGCAAGCGCCGGTCGCTCCGTTGCGGTGCCCGCAGCCGGGTCCAGCCCGCAGGTCACCTCGTTGGCGGTGCCGTCGCCTCCGCAGGCGATCACCACCTCGGCGCCGGAGTCGATCGCCTCACGCGTCAGGTCCTGCGCGTGGTTGGGGCGCTCGGTCCGCAGGACCGTCAGGTCCAGGTGCTCGCGCAGCAGCAGCACGACCTGGCGCTCCCGACGGGCCGTCATCCCGGACGAGTACGGGTTCACGATCATGGTCGCCCGGGGCGAGCGATCCTCCGCGCTCGGCGCGGTCGACGTGTCGGTTGCAGTGGCGGGGTCCATGCGGTCGATCGCAGACCCTACCGTGCCTGTCCATGTCAGCCGATGCCGGTCGGCGCCACGAGGCGGGACTGCGCAGCCACCGGCTCGCCCGGCAGCAGGACCTTGGTGAACTCCCCGGGCTCGTCGGCCGATGTCGCATAGCCGCAGCTGCCCAGCCATGCCCGGGTCCAGCGGCCGTAGTCGGAGGCATCGCGCCAGACGGGCCAGAGCCGCCCCGGCTCGTCGTCGGGCATGGCGAATGCGCGCGCATCGCCGCTGATCGCGTACCAGCCGGCAAAGACCAGCTCGTGCTCGATCGCCCCCAGGATCCAGTCGCCCACGCCGACCGTGGCGAGGTCGCGACGCTCGTCGGCATCCTCGCCGGCCAGCAGGAACTCGGTGATGCGCGCCACCCGCGCTGCGGGCATGTGCCATGGGAAACCGTCGGTATCGCAGGCAAGGTCGACCATCACCCAGGCCAGTCCACCCTCGGCCCGGATGACGTCCTCGCCCACGGCTCCGTGCAGGCGCAGGCGGCTGTCGGCCGATGCCCGGAAGATGCGCAGCTGCAGGCAGGACGGCGTGCGGTGCACGGGGTTGAGGACGTGCGTGACGCTCATCACGACATCGCCGACCGGCAGGCGCGTGGCCCGGAAGTGCGACATCGAGGTCGGTGCGTGCTCGCTCATCTCAGGCTCCTGCGTGCTCGTAGTCCTGGGCCACCTGGTCGGCGGCGTGTGCATCGAGGCCCTCCCACGGGGGATCCCATGCGGGAACCCGCAGCGCCCACAGGTCGCACGCGCGCACGACCGCATCATGGAAGCGGCGGCGCAGGTCCTCGCCCGTGCTGCGCCGCAGCCCGTACCGGCGCCATGCCTCCGCGCGGGGGCTGCCCGGCGACCCGAACCCGGCCAGCGCGAGCGGCAGCCACTCGTCGAGCGCGGATTGCAGCGCATCGACGTGGATGGGGTTGCCGGCACGCTCGCTGACCCGCGCCAGGGCCTGCGTGCAGTGCAGCCGCTCCTCCCGCGAGGCGCCGCGTGCCAGCCGTGCCCACGGGCCATAGCTGGCGTGGCGGGCATCGTCCTGCATGACCACCGCGGCCTGCTCGAGCAGGTAGCTGGCGACCAGGAAGTCGTCCCAGGTGGGGATCGCCCGGTGCAGCATGTGTGCGCGGCGATCCCCGCGGCTCGGCAGCGTCGCGAGGTCGGTCGGGCTGGCGATGCGCCGGGTGTAGTCGTGGCCGCGGATGTGCTCGTCGACGTCGACGCCGAGGTCCTCGATCAGGCGATAGGTGGACTGGGCGTGGCGCATCTCGTCCCGGACGAGGTTGGCCACGGCGAGCTTGCCCTCGCGGGTGGGAGCATTGATCACGTACGGGGCATACCCGTACGCCGCAGCCAGCGCGGAGTCGGCCTGGACGAGCAGCAGCTCGATCAGCTGCCGCTCGTAGTCGCCGGTCATCTCGGATGCCTGCTCGATGCTCGCGCCTGCGTCGATGCGCGCGATGAGGTCCCTGTCGGCGTCAGCGGTGTCGAGGCCCATGCGAGTGCTCCCGGGTTGGTGGGGCTGTGTCCTGCCACCGGGAGTGTTTCCCGCGCGGGGCCGCAATCATGCCCCGGACGGGACGGTCAGCTGCCGCTGAAGCTCGGCTCGCGCCGCTCGATGAAGGCCGCGACGCCCTCGCGGTGGTCCGCGGTGGCCATCGCGGCCTGCTGCAGCTGGGCCTCGTGCTCGAGCGCGTCGGCCAGGTCGACGTCCGCGGAGCGGTAGATGGCACGCTTGGCCATCCCGATCGCGCGCGTGGGCAGCCGGGCCAGCTCCCCGGCAAGCTCGAGGGCGGCGGGCATCAGCTCCGCGTCGGGCACGACCCGGTTGGCCATCCCGATCCGCTCGGCCTCGGCGGCATCCACGGCGCGGCCAGTGGAGGCGAGCTCGAGCGCGCGCGGCAGGCCCACCATCCGTGGCAGCAGCCAGGTGCTGCCGGTGTCGGGCACGAGGCCGATCTTCACGAAGGCCTGGAGGAAGCTCGCGGACGCCCCGCAGATCCGCATGTCGCAGGCCAGGGCGAGGCTTGCGCCGGCGC
>SKUG01000093.1 GCA_007122215.1 Thermoleophilia bacterium
GACGCTCGTCGGCGGCTCCAGTCGCCGACCCACTCGTATGGCGTGGTCCCCCAGTTCATACTGTTCCGAGCGGTCGATCGCTCTCGAACAGGTCGGAATTGTCGCTCGGACGAGCCTTAGTTGCCCGCCGACTCGCTTCAGTGTCGGATGATGACATGGCGTGCAATACGCTAGCGATTACAAAGTAGCCTGGTGGTCGGGTATCGCCGACCACTCGAGAGCCGAGCCGATCAGGTCAGTGTGCGTGGTCGATCAGACGAGGACGCGCTCTAAGTCGACGACGGTTCCCGAGGTGCTGTCGGGGTCGCCGACCAGTCGGCCGAGACAGACGGCGGCTCCGTTCGGTGTGACGCAGGCGACCAGCCCACCTTGGTCGGTGTTGTCGTCGACCTCGAGGACGCCGGGTGCATAGACGGGCGCACCGTGTGCGACCTCGCATGGCAACTGGACGGGACGACTCAGCAGGATAGCGAAGCAACGGCTCCTGGCGTTCCGGTTCGGGCGGTGCGCTGGCCGCACTGGTTCCCCGCGCATGGCCGCATCCGACACCCCGGGATGCGTGCGGCTTCACGGGGGTCGATCGTCGGGTTTCGCCGATGCCGCCGAGCGGGCACACTTGCTGCATGGCACGTGAACGCGACACTGCCGGGGACGATCCCGGCGATGACGGCTCCAGTGGAGACGCACAGGATGCTGGTGCAGCCTCCCGCCAGCAGGCGGCTCCCGACCCGGTGACCGACCCCTCGGGCCTCGCGAAGGCCCATGGTCGCTACGGTGGCTACCTGCGATCGGCAGGGCTTCCCTTCGAGCCGGAGGAGCTCGAGGAGGAGGATCCCTCGCTGGCCGAGCGCGAGCGCTTCAGCTCGAACGCCATCGAGGAGGAGTAACGCCCACCGGCATCAGCCGGTCGGCGGGAAGCATCCTCGCCGCGCCAGCTCGGCTGCAACCCAGGGCAGCGGCAGGCCGATCACGTTGCTCACGTCCCCGTGGATCCCGGCGACGAAGGCCTGTGCAGACTCCTGGATGGCGTACCCGCCGGCACGCCCCTGCCACTGGCCCGTCGCGAGGTACCAGTCCATGGTCGGGGAATCGATCGGGGTGAACGAGACCCCTGTCTGCTCGTGATGGTGGGCCAGCTCGACCAGCGTCCCGCCCGCTCCGACGGTGGCGATCGCCACGGCGCTCGTGACCACGTGGTCCCCATCGGCCAGCAGCTCGAGCATCCGCCGGGCGTCGGCCACGTCGGCCGGCTTGCCGAGGATCGTTCCATCCGGGAGGCCGACCACGGTGTCGCAGGCCAGCACGGTCCGCCCGAGGTCACCGCCAGCAAGCGTGGCTGCGACCGCGTCGAGCTTGCGGGCCGCGTTGGTGGCTGCCACCCGGGTGGCATCGCCGCTGTCGAGCTCGTCCGCATCGGGGCTCCGTACCTCGAGCGTGAGCCCGAGGCGCCCGAGCAGGTGGCGGCGCTGTGGCGAGGCCGACGCCAGCAGCAGGACGTCCTGGCTGCGGCTCACCCGACGAGCGCGCTGCCGAGCTCCTCCGGCGTGAAGTAGAGCTCGAGCTCCCGGCGGCCGCTCTCGACGGCATCGGAGCCGTGGACGACGTTCTCTCCCATCAGGGTGGCGAAGTCGCCGCGGATCGTGCCCGGGGCAGCGTCGACGGGGTTGGTGGCGCCCATCATCGTCCGGATCACCGACACCGCGCTCTCGCCCTCGACGGCCATCGCCACGACCGGACCGCTGGTGATGAAGCTCACGAGCTCCCCGAAGAAGGGCTTGTCGCGATGCTCCTCGTAGTGGGCCTCGGCGAGCTCCTCGCTGACGTCCATCATCTTCAGGCCGAGGATCTTCAGGCCGCGTCGCTCCACGCGCCCGACGATCTCACCGACCAGGCCACGGGAGACCCCGTTGGGCTTGATCATGAAGAAGGTCTGCTCGACTGCCATCTGCTGCTCCTGGGGAGGTCCGGACTCAGCGACCGGAGGGGGTTGGGATGTCGATCGGCTCGAGGGTCATGGTCGGCGCCTGCTGGGCCGGCATGATGGCCGTGGGCTGGTCGACGACCGCTGACTTGGGGCTCTTCCTGCGCGAGCTGCGACCGCGCTTGCCACCGCTGTCACCGGAGCCATCCGCGGCGCCGTCGGCGGACGTCGACGCCGCACGGCCACGACCACGGGGCGGCTCGGGCGTCGGGCGCCCGGAGCGCACGTCGGCCTCGCAGTAGGGGCACATCTGCCAGCGCGGGTCGATCGGCCGGTCACATCCCTCGCAGGACTCGCGCAGCTTGGTGAGGCAGATCGGACAGGTGAGGTAGTCGTGCTCGATGAACGAGCGACAGGTCGGGCAGCGCTCCTGACGACCCAGCGACCGCTCGATGGCGCGCATCTCGAGCTCCCGCTCGCGAACGTCGGCGAGGTACTCCGGCGGGCGCAGCAGCATGTAGACGAAGACGCCGATGATCGGCAGCACCATCGCGGCAACGACGGCGGTCGCCACGAGGATCGGGTCGGCGATGCGGCGGCGCGCATCCTTCCAGGTCCAGAGCACCAGCGAGAGGTAGAAGACCAGGGCGATCACGCCCCCGAGGTTCCTCCCCAGCGTCAGGACTGCTTCGAGATCGAGTGACATCTGCGGCTCCGTGTCGTGTTCAGAACAGCCCCTGCCCGACGAGGTACCCCGCCCCGAAGCCGACGGCCAGCACCAGGATGGCGACCAGCAGGGCCGAGACCATCGAGATGCCGGAGCTGCCTGCGATCGTTGTGCGGGCCTTCCCGGACATGGGATCCAATTGTCGCACCCACGCCGGTCACAGGACCGTCTCGCGGTGCGGTCGGCACGCTACCATGCCCTGCCGCAGCGGGGGCTGGCAGGTGCCGGGGCGGGCCGGGGCGGGCCACCGCCATGGGCGCATCGTCCGGCCTCAGCTGCCACCGATGCCGGCGACCAGGGCCTCGAGCTCGACGATCCGCGCCTGCCACTGGTCGCGCTTGGCGCGCTCTGCCGCCACGAGCTCGGCCGGTGCGCGCTGCACGAACCGCTCGTTGCCGAGCTTGCGATCGGCCAGTGCCAGCTCGCCGCGCGCGGCCTCGAGGTCGGCTGTGAGGCGCTCGGCGAGGACCGTCGCGTCGAGCCCCGCCACGACCATGGTCGTGGCGCCCACGGGAACCGAGATCCCCCCTGCCGCATCGTCGACGAGCTCGATCCGGGCGAGGTCGCGCAGCAGGTCGGCAGCCTCGGCCAGCAGCGCGGCATCCTCCCCCTCGGCGACCAGCGATGCACGCAGCACATCCCGCGGGGCAACCCCAGCCGAGGCCCGCAGCGAGCGCAGCTGCACGGTCGCGGCACGCACCACGTCGAAGCGTGCGACGGCCCCCGACGGGGCCGGGGCGGTGTGCCCGGGCCACGAGGCGTGTGCGAGGAACCCGTCCCGGCCAGGCCACAGCCGGTGGTGGAGCTCCTCGGTCACGTGGGGCATGATCGGGTGTGCCAGGCGCAGCACGACGTCCAGCACCCAGCCGAGGACGGCCGTCGCGCCAGCGGCCTCGGCAGGGTCCTCGGATCGCAGGCGCCGCTTGACGGCCTCGAGGTACCAGTCGCACAGCTCCGACCAGGTGAAGGCGTAGAGCTCGCGGACATACAGCGCGAAGTCGTAGCGGTCGAGCAGGCCACCGAGGTCCGCGGCAACCTGCTGGGTGCGCTCCACGATCCAGGCATCCTCCAGCGGTGCCGAGGGCGGCAGCGGGGGAACGGTGGTGGCATCGACCCCGGCGAGGGTCTCGGGATGGGCATCGAGCTGGACCAGGCGCACGGCGTTCCAGAGCTTGTTGGCAAGGTCGCGTCCCTCGCGCAGCTTGCCCTCGTTGAAGCGCACGTCCTGGGTCGAGGACATCGCCAGCAGACCGTAGCGGGTCGCGTCGGCGCCGTGTGCGTCGGCCATGTCGAGCGGATCGATGCCCGTGCCGAGGGACTTCGACATCCGCCGCCCGTCCGGTGCCTGGACCACCGAGTGCACGTAGACGTCCGAGAACGGCTTCTCACCGACGAACTCGTAGGCGAACATCATCATCCGGGCGACCCAGAGGTTGATGATGTCCCGGGCGGTCGAGAGCACTGCCGTGGGGTGGAAGCGCTGCAGGCTCGCGGTGTCCTCCGGCCAGCCCCACGTCGCGAACGACCAGAGCGACGAGCTGAACCAGGTGTCGAGCACGTCCTCGTCGCGCGTCCACTCGTGCGCCTCGGCGGCGGGGGGACCGTCGACCGAGACGTGGACCTCGTCCCCCCGGTACCAGACGGGCAGCTGGTGGCCCCACCAGAGCTGCCGCGACAGGCACCAGGGACGGATGTTGTGCATCCAGTCGTAGAAGATCCGCGATGCGCCATCGGGGATGAAGCGCACCTCGCCCTGCTCGGCCGCCTCGATGGCCGGCCGTGCGAGCTCCTGCATGTCGCAGAACCACTGCAGGGACACCAGCGGCTCGACGCGCGCGCCCGAGCGGTGGCTGTGCGGCACCGAGTGGGTGTACTCGCGCCGCGCACGCAGCAGGCCGAGCTCGTCGAGGCGCTCGATGATCCGCCTGCGTCCGGTGTCGGCGTCGAGCCCGGCGAACTCCCCGCAGGCCTCGGTCAGCCGCCCGTCGTAGCCGATGGCCGACAGCGTCTCGAGGTCGTGCCGCCGACCGATCTCGAAGTCGTTGGGGTCGTGCCCGGGGGTGACCTTCAGCGCTCCCGTGCCGAAGGCCGGGTCGACGTGGTCGTCGGCGATCACGGGCACGTCGCGCCCGGTCAGCGGCACCCGCACCCGCTGCCCGACCAGGTCGGCGAAGCGCTCGTCCTGCGGGTTGACGGCCACGGCGACGTCTGCGGGAATCGTCTCGGGCCGGACGGTCGCCACGGTCAGCACGCGGTCGCTGCCCACGACCGGGTAGTCGACCTCGACCATCTCGTCGGTGAGCTCGCGCTGCTCGACCTCGAGGTCGCTGATGGCGGTGCCCGAGCCGGGGTCCCAGTTGACGATGTAGTTGTCGCGGTAGATCAGGCCGCGATCGTAGAGGTGGACGAAGCAGCGCAGCACGGCGCCCGCGTAGCCCTCGTCCATCGTGAACCGCTCACGCGCGTAGTCCATCGATGCACCGAGCCGACGGAACTGGCCCATGATCGTGGCTGCGTACTCGTCCTTCCACTCCTGGACCCGGGCGACGAACGCCTCGCGTCCCAGCTCGAGGCGGGTGGTGCCCTCGGCACGCAGCTGCTTCTCGACGACCGACTGGGTGGCGATGCCCGCATGGTCGGTGCCGGGCAGCCAGACGGCGTTGTATCCCTGCATCCGTCGCGCCCGGATGATCGCGTCCTGCACCGAAGCGTTGAGGGCGTGGCCCATGTGCAGCGCACCGGTCACGTTGGGCGGTGGCACCACGATCGAGAAGGGCTCGCCCGGCCCGTCGGGATCGGCGTGGAAGGCGTCGGCATCCAGCCAGCGCTGCATCCAGCGCTGCTCGATGGCAGCCGGGTCGTAACGGGTGGTCTGCGCCTCGGTGGTCATGCGACGCATCCTAGCGCCGGGGACCGCTGCCGGGGCGGGCGCGCCGAGGCCGCCGTCAGCCCGTGGCCGGTGCGGTGACGACCGCCTTCACGGCGGCAGAGCCGTAGGAGCGGAACTCGTACTGCACGAGCTGGCCGTCCGGCGAGGGATGGCTGGCAGGCTCGGCCTCGCCCTCCACGCGGACCTGGGCGCCTGGCTCGACCCCGAGCGTGACCTCGTAGCGGCTGGACAGGGGCGCGAGGGCCTTCTGGCCGTGCTCGGTCTCGACCTCGGCAGCGACCTGCGGGTGGAACTGCCCGACCGGCACCGCCCCGCCGGGCCATGCCGATCCTCCCTGCGGGAACCCGCCGTCCCAGGTCAGGTCGATGTACATCCAGTCGTTGTGGCGCAGCACGGGCAGGGTGAGGACGGCCTTCATGCCATGGTCCTGCACGACCAGCGGCTGCCCGGGCTGGGCCGGCATCCCGGGCTTGGCGCTGACGATCGTGGCGCCCAGCAGGCGCATCGTCCCGGGCTGGGTGTTGTGGGCAGCCGGCAGGTAGAGCGTGAGCTCGGAGAGCTCCCCGGGCTGCTCGTTGTGCACGAGCAGGCGCCCGGCACCGCCGACGAAGCCGTGGGAGTGGAAGACGTTGAGCGTGAGCTGCCAGTCCGCACGGACGGCCTGCATGCCACCACCGGTGCCGCTGGCACCCTGCCCCATGGCAATGGTCTCCGCGCTGCGGGCGGGCTGCATCGGTGTCGGTGGGTTGATGTTCATCGCTCTGCTCCGGTAGCTGGTCCCTGCCTGCCGGCGCTGCCGCCGGTGCGCTGGACCTACCCGGTCTGGCCGCAATTATTCCTCAGGCATCGGCCACCGTGGCGCACTGCCACCACTCCACTATGTCCCGGGCGCGCGAATTGGTAAAGGGTCCTGCGGAACCTGTCAAGCAGGGTGCGTGCGCTACCCGGCCGTGCTGGCGGGGCTGCGCGCGTGGCCGGCCTCGCCTGCCGCGGCACCGTCCCCGTCCCCGTCGCCATCGCCGGAGTCGCTGGAGCCCTCGCCGTCGCGCTTGCCCTTGCGCTCGGCGAAGACGAACTCGACCTTGTCCTCGTCGGTGAGCCGCAGCTTCGCCCGGAACGGCTTGCCGGCCCTGGACCGGAACCCCTGCA
>SKUG01000288.1 GCA_007122215.1 Thermoleophilia bacterium
TCGAAGGAGCTGGGGCCGGCCGCGGCCAGCAGGTCGTGCAGGAATCGCCGGGAGTCGTCGCTGAAGGATGGCATGGCCGTGGATGATACCCGTCCGCCCGCGCGGGCGCCCGCTCGCGGGAGCCCGTGGCGTGCCCCGCTCGATCGGCTGGCTACTTGGCCTGGCTCTTCGGGTCGAAGGCGTCACGCAGGCCGTCGCCGATGAAGTTCACGCTCAGCACCGTGAGGAAGATCATCAGCGCCGGGAACCAGGTCAGCCACCAGTACTGGGTGAGGGTGAAGAGGTCACGCGCCTCGTTGAGCATGTTGCCCCAGGTCGCGGTGGGCGGGTTGACGCCCACCCCGAGGAAGCTCAGCACCGACTCGGCCATGATCGCGCCGGCCACCGCGAGGGTGGTGAACACCACGATCACCGACAGGCAGTTCGGGAGGATGTGCACGAACATCACGCGCCAGCTGGATGCCCCGAGCGCCTGGGAGGCCTCGACGAACTCCTGCTCCTTGACCGACAGCACCTGGCTGCGAACGACACGGCTCACGCCTGCCCAGCCGAGCGCCACGAGCACGATCGCGATCCGCATCCACTCGGGCACCGATCCGAAGAGCGCGCCGAGCGCGGAGGTCGGGCTGGCGATCAGGGCTGCCAGGGCGATCAGCAGCGGCAGGCCCGGCAGCGTCAGCACGACGTTCACCAGCCACATCAGGAAGGTGTCCGTGCGCCCGCCGAAGTAGCCGGCCATCACGCCCACCGTCGAGCCGATCGCGGCGCCTGCCAGCGCCACGGTAAAGCCGATGGTCAGGGAGATCCGCCCGGCGGCCAGCAGGCGTGCCAGCACGTCGCGGCCGATCGTGTCGGTGCCCAGCGGGTGGCTGAGGCTGGGGCCGCTCGCGGCGAGGATGTCGAGGTCGATCTCGTGGGCCTTCCACGGCAGCACGAACGGCAGGAAGATGCTGGCCAGGGCGATGCTGCCCACGATGATCAGCCCTGCGAGCGCGCCCTTGTGCTGGGCGAACGAGCGCCAGATCAGCAGCCACTGTGGCGTGGCCGGGCGCGACAGGTCACCGGTTGCCGATGCCGATGGGGGCACGACCTCCGGCCGGACGTCCACCCGCGAGCGGGGCGCACCTGCCGCCCCGGCGCCCTGGAGCTGGCGCTGCAGCTGGGCTGCCGCCGGGGTCTGGCGCCCCTCGTCGAACGGCGATCCCTGTGTCGTTGCACCGGCACTCACTTCACACGCACCCTCGGATCGAGCACGCCGTACATCACGTCGGCGAGCGCGTTGAACAGGACCATCAGGAACGCCCCGATCATCACGATGTTCAGGACCACCACGACGTCACGGCTGTTGACCGAGTCGAGCAGCAGCGTGCCCATGCCCGGCAGCGCGAAGATCGTCTCGGTGATGACCGCGCCGCCGAAGAGGGTGGCCAGGTCGATCGCCACGATCGTGATGATCGGCAGCATCGTGTTGCGCATGGCGTGCTTGATGTAGACGTGCCGCTTGGGCAGTCCCTTGGCCATCGCCGCCTTGATGTACTCGCTCTCGAGCACGGTCACGAGCTGGGACCGCTGGTAGCGGCTCCAGCCGGCGATCTGCAGCAGCGACAGGGCCACGATCGGCAGCGTCAGGCGGCCGACGAGCTCGCTGAAGGTGAGGTCGCGCGGGGCGCCTGCGGTGTAGAAGAACATCTCACCCCCGCGCCAGTCACCGATCTGCAGGGCCAGCAGCTGCAGCAGCAGCGCCAGGAAGAAGCTCGGGGTGGCCATCATGGCGAAGGTCGCGGCAGTTGCGAAGTAGTCGGCCTTCGAGTACTTGTTGATGGCGATGTAGGCGCCGATGGGGATCGCGATCATCAGCGAGAACATCATCGATGCCCCGGTCAGGAGCAGCGTCAGCGGCAGCCGCTCCATGATCACGTCACGGGCCGGCACCTGCTGCTGGATCGACTCCCCCCAGTCCCCGCGCACGAAGCCGGTGGCCCAGTCGATGTACTGCCGGTGCACGGGCTGGTCCCAGCCGTACAGCTTGGTCAGGCGCTCGACGTCCTCCGCGGTGAAGCCCGGATCCTGCTGCAGCATCTCCAGCGGGTTCGGCCCCACGAAGAGCAGGAGGAACATCAGCACGCTCACCACGAACAGCGTCGGGATCGCAAGCAGCATTCGCTTGATGATCAGCTGGCCCATCTACCTCGCCACCACCGTGTACCACTGGCCGATCCTCCAGAAGAGACCGCCCACGACGTTCTGCTCGATGCCGTAGACCGAGTGCGAGTAGGCGATCGTCTCCGGCTGCTGGAAGACCGGCATCAGCACCGCATCGTCGGCCATCAGCCGCTGGATCTCGCGGGTCAGCTCGGCGCGTCGGGTGTCGTCGAGCTCGGCATCTGCCTGGTCGAACAGGCGATCGACCTCCTCGTTGCAGTAGCCGTACTTGTTGTTGCCGCGGAACTCGTTGGACTTGGTGGGGATCTGGTCGCAGGTGAAGAGCAGCTTCTGGGAGGGGTCCACGCCCGAGCCCCAGGCCCAGACGCCGATGTCGTAGGTGCCCTGGCCGGTGGTCTGCCCGAAGAAGACCTCCGCGGTCTCCATCTGGATGCGCATGTCGAAGCCCTGGGCGCGCAGCTGCTGCTGGAGCACCTGCGACACCTTCATCCGCAGCGGGTTCCCTGCAGTGGTCTTCATCAGCAGCGAGACGCGCTTGCCGTCCTTCGTCCACCACTGGCCCTGGCGCTCGAAGCCGGCGGCGGTCATGTGCTCGGCCACCTTGTCGGCATCGGGCTGGAACCGCTCCCATGCGGGCTCGTAGTAGCGCTCCACCGCGGGCAGCTGCGTCGACTGCAGCGGCTCGACCTGGCGCCGCATCACGGCGTCGGTGATCTGGCGCCGGTCGATGGCATACAGCAGCGCGGTGCGCACGTCGACGTCGTCCAGCGGGGGGTTGCGGTGGTTGAAGGCAAAGTGCTCCCAGAAGCTGCCCGCCTCGCTCATGAAGTCCGCACGCGGGTAGGTCGAGAGCTCCTCTGCGAGCGAGCTGTCGGCAGGTGGCGCGATGATGTCGATCTCGCCAGTGCGCAGCTGGACCTTCATCGAGTTGACGTCCTTGAGGAACACGAAGGTGATGCCGTCGAGGAAGGGCTGCTCCTGCTCGCCGCGGTTCCAGTAGTTGGGGTCGCGCTCGAGCTCGAGCATCACGTTGCGCTGCCAGCGCTTGAACCGGAACGGCCCGTTGGTGACGGTCATCTGGGCGTTCCAGTACTTGTTGAAGTCCTTGCCCTCCAGCTCGTGGCGTGGCAGCACGTAGCCGCCGAGCAGGGTGCTGAGGAAGGGTGCGTAGTGCTCGCGCAGCACGACCCGGGTGGTCTTCTCGTCGATGCACTGGATCTCCTCGATCAGGTCCCAGCCCTCACGGGAGCGGATCATCCAGCGGTCGTCCATGTGGGTCTCCCAGGTGAAGGAGAAGTCCGCACAGACGACCGGCATGCCATCCGACCACGCCGCCTCCTCACGGAACCGGAACGTGAACTCCATCCGTTCCTCGCCCACGTCGACCATGCCGTTCTCGAGGGTCGGCACCCCCTCGATGAGCACGGGGTACCACGTGCCGTCCGGGTTCGCGCGGATCGGGGCGTCCATCAACGGATCGACCATCACCGATGCCGCGGCCATGCCGCCCTGGACGAGCTTGGTGTTGATCACCGGGGGCTGCTGGTACATGCCGTAGAAGACCGTTCCGCCCCGCTCGGGGGGACCGTCGTGTGCGGGCTGGGCCTGCGACTCGGTCTCCGTGCACCCACTGGCAAGGAACGAGGCAACAGCGAGCATCAGCACGACCACCATGCTCCGATGTCGACTGCCGCTGTGGGTCACGTCCGCTGCTCCGCGTCATGACGGATCCCCGCCGGGCTGCACGAAGCCGCCGTGCAGGTTGGGGAGCCGCCTGTCCACCCGTCTTCTCGGAGATCGCGGCCGTTTTGTCACAGGCGGCGGCCCGGAGCGGCCATCACGGCATCATGCGGGGTTGTGCCTGCCGGTCGCCGTGGCGGGCAGGGCAACGACGGGGCAGCTAGTAGAGCGGCATCTCCTGGGTGATGGCAAAGACCATGCCGATCACGAAGAAGATGCCCAGCAGGATGAAGCCCAGCCGGCCCAGGTCGGCGGCGCGGCCACCGGCTGCGACCCCGATCAGGGCGCCCAGGAAGGCGATGAAGCCCAGCGTGAGCGGGCGGTAGACCGCCGACCCGACGGCCGCGATCACGCCAGCAGCTGCGATGTAGGAGGCCCAGAGCTGCCCCGTCGACTCGCTCGTCTCCACGCGCGCGCCGGGATCGAACTCGTTGGTCACCCCGAACTCCCGGCCGACCCTGCGGAAGCCGAGTCCGGCCTCGTCCTCGTACTCGAGGCCAGCGATCGCTCGGCTGGTCTGCTGGTCGACGGGCTCATCGGACTTCGGGAAGCGCTGCTCGTGCATGGCTGCATTCTGCCTGATCGAGCGGCGACACCGCAACCATCGTCCGGCCCAGCAGCTTTCAGCCGCAGCCCGGGCCGGGGCTGCAGGGCCGGTGATGCGCAACGCGGTCCATGCTGCTACACTGCGCATCCCCTGCCGGATTCGTCTAGGGGCCTAGGACGCCGCCCTCTCACGGCGGAAACACGGGTTCGAATCCCGTATCCGGTACCTCGCACGTGCGTGTTCGATGCACCGGCGGCATCGCCGCAAGGTCACCGTCAAGTTCCCATCCGGACCTGCCGATGCAGTCCCCGTGCCGGCATGCATGGAAGGCATGCGGGCCGGGCACAGGAGCTACAGCATGTCCCGACACGCCCTCGATGATCCAGCATCCGTTGAGTACGCCGCTGCCCTCGATGGGCTGTGGGCCGAGTGGGACGGCACCCTGCGCGAGTGCGAACGCGTGCTCGAGGCGGTCGCCGACGTCCCGGCACGGATGCCCCGCTTCCGGGATCCGATCGAGACCTGCCGCGCCACCCAGTACCGGGCCCACGTCACCTCCGAGCGCGCCCTCGGCCTGATGCCACCGCTGGTGGTGTTCGAGGCCCACCGCTACCTCGTCGAGACGCTCGGCTACTGCCGTGATGCGCTCGGCGCGCTTGCCGCTGCAGACGAGGCCGGGGATGAGCTGGATGCAGACGGCGTGCACCAGGCCCTGCAGGCGCTGCGCGCAACCCGCGAGGCCTACAACGCGGCCCACTATGCAAGCTATGCGGCCGGGGTGCTCGCGGCAGGCTCCGACAGCCAGGATCCAGTGGGCAACGCCGGCCCTCCGGCATGGCTCGTGGTGACCTCGGCAGTCTCGGCCGCGACCGTGGCGGTTGGCTGCGCCGTGGTCTTCATGCTGCTCACGCAGTCGTGACGGTGACGCTGCTCACGCTCGCTGCGTCGAGGACCCCCAGCTCGTCGAGCTCCAGGAATGCCGTGACGACCTCCGGGTCGAACTGGCTGCCGGCGCCTGAGCGGAGACGCTTCCGGGCCTCGCCCGGATCGAGTGCTGCCCGGTAGGGCCGGTTGCTGGTCATCGCGTGCCATGCATCGCAGACGAAGATGATCCGGGCGCCGAGGGGGATGTCGTGGCCGGCCAGGCCATGGGGGTAGCCCTGGCCATCCCAGCGCTCGTGCTCATGCAGCACGAGGGGGCGGATGTTCTCGAGGAACTCCACCGGGGCGATGATCTGCTCGCCGATCACCGTGTGGCGCTCCATGATCAGTCGCTCCTCGTCATCCAGCGGCCCTGGCTTGTTGAGGATCTCGGTGGGAATCCCGATCTTGCCGATGTCGTGCAGGAGCGCGCCGAGCCGCAGCTCGCGCAGCTCATCCTCGCCCATCCCCAGCCGGCTGCCCACCAGCGCGGCAACCTCGGTGATCGACCGGGAGTGGTCGAGGGTGTAGGCATCCTTGGCCTCGAGCGCGGTGGCCAGCGCCTCCACGGTCTTGAAGTAGCTCGCCTCGAGCTCCTCGTAGAGCCCGGCCTGCTTGAGCGTGGCTGCCAGGTGGTCGGCAACCGACTCGAGCAGGTGCAGGTCATCCTCGGTGAGGGCATCGGAGCCCCGCCCGTACACCGCGATCACGCCGAGCCGCTCCTGGCCGCCGCCAACCAGCGGCACCACGAGCTGGGAGCAGCAGCCGTGCGGCGCATTGCTGTCGCGGCCCCCGTCGCAGCCGCTGCCGCACATCACGCGCGCGGCGCCGTCCCGGAAGACCTCCAGCAGTGGCTCGGCGCAGGCACCGGTGGGCGTGGGCCGGTGTGGCAGCGCGCCGGCGCTGGCCACGATCCGCAGGTCTCCGGCCTCGACCAGCGCGATGCTGACGCGGCAGTAGCCAAAGCCCTCCGCGAGCTCACGGGTGGCCAGGCGGGCCACGGCTCGGGGATCACGCTGCCCGGCGATGCGCCGCGCCAGCTGGGGCGCACGTGCCAGGCGCTGGCTCCGCTGCTCCATGACGCGCGTCATGTCGTTGCGCTCGACGGCCATGCAGACCTGTCGCGCGATGACCGTGAGCAGGTCCTGCTCACGCTCGCCCAGCTCGCGCGCCGGCTCGGCGA
>SKUG01000284.1 GCA_007122215.1 Thermoleophilia bacterium
AGCCGTACGTCCAACGTCGGCCCGCTCACCAAGCGCGAGCTCCAGATCGCGGAGCTCGTGGCCCAGGGGCTCAAGAATGCAGAGGTTGCCGAGACCCTCTTCCTTGCGGAGAAGACCGTTGCGGCCCACCTCTCGAACATCTACGGCAAGGTCGGCGTTCGCTCCCGGGTCCAGCTCACGTCGTGGCTGCAGGAGCAGACCGCGGGCGACGCGGCAGCGTCCTGACCCCCGGCCGCTCCTGCGCTTCGACTCGCCCCGGCTGCTCGGGGAGGTGGCCGTGCCCAACCACCGATCTCTCGCCAGCTGGGCCACGGTGTGCACTCCACCAACTGTGCTGCATCCCGTGGCTCTCCACGTGATCCCGGTGCGCTGGCCCAGCCGTGGCAGCCCAGCAAGCAGCCGCCAGGCGCGAACACCGCATGTCGCACCTGCAGCCTGCGCGCCGCTGGCGGCCAGGGTGGCTGGATGGGGTTCCTGCGGGAAACCCTCCCTGTGACAGGGGATGGGATTCCTGCTCATCCTCCACGTGACAGGGAGGTGGCTGGAGGCCCGGGCGCGCGGCCGATGGAGTCAGCAGGGCCCATGCCTGTACGAAAGGTGGCCCATGCGATGCCCAATCGTACGCGGGTTCGCCAGCACGGCGAGGGTGGCGCCCAGAATCAGGCGTTGCCCGAGGTGGGGCGTCGCCAGCGCGGGTTCTCCATCGCTGGGTTGGCCTCGGTGGGGCGTCGCCAGCGCGGGTTCTCCATGGCCGGGTTCTCCGAGGTGGGACGTCGCCAGCGCGGGTTCTCCATCGCCGGGTTCTCCGAGGTGGGGCGTCGCCAGCGCGGGTTGTCCTCGGTCGGGCGTCGCCAGCGCGGATTGTCGCCAGCTGGATTCTCCTCGGTGGGACGCCGCCAGCGCGCATCCTCGTCAACGCCGCCACCCGACATCAGGTTGGCGCCAAGCGACTGCACCAGCACCGGGTTGCTGCCCACGTGCGCGTCGACCCGGGCGTGCGCCTCGTCGAACGGCAGCTTCGTGCCATCCTCGGCAAGCGTCAGCCAGCCACTGAGCGGCGCGAGGTAGCCGGCCTCGAAGCGGGCGCGCTCGCCCTCCTGGTAGGCCTCGACCTCATAGACGCCGTTGTAGACGCTGACCACGCCATGGACGGCCTGCTCGGCAGCCATGGCGACATCCTCGGCCGGCAGCGGCATGCTGCCCAGGCGCTCCACGCTGGCATGGGCCTGCTCCACGGCTGCCGACACCGCCGCATCCCGCTCCGCGGTACCTGCCGCATCGGCATGCTGGTCCGCGTGTGTCAGCTCATGGATGACGGTATCGACCAGGTCGGCCATGAGCCTGTTGTCGGTTGTGCCCGTCAGCTCGCTGGTCTCAATGGCACGCGTCAGTGACTGGATCGGCACGAGCGCCGTGCCCTGTGCAGCGTCGTAGACGGCCGAGGCCCCGTCGAGGCCCAGCGCAGACTCGTCGACGAAGCGAACCGTGCCCGAGACGATCTCGCTGGCCATGCGCTCGGCCGTCTCGACCGCCCCGCGCGCGAGCAGGTCCTCGACCACCTTGTTGGCTATCTCGAGCTGCTCGGCCTCCCTGCGCCGATCCTCGGCGTCGCGTCGCGCCTGCTCAGCCTCGTGTGCGAGGCCCATCTGGGCAAGTGCCACGGTCTCGAGCGCCTGCTCGGAGCGCTCTGCCTCCTCGCGGAGCTCCCTCGCACGCTCGCTGACGGCAGTCTCCGCGGACGGTGCTTCGGCCCAGGCGGGAACCTCGAGCTTCTGCCCGTCCTCGATGAGGTCCGGGTCGGAGATCTCGTTGTGCTCGAGCAGATCCTCGACCGACAGGCCGAAGCGGGATGCGATGCCCGTGAGGTTCTCGCCGCGGTTGACGGTCACCGTGGAGGTCTCCCGATCGCTCGCGAGGTCATCGGGGCTGATGCCGATTGAGTCGGCTATCTCCGCCGTGCGCTCCGATGCCGGGGTGGCATCCCGCTCCCCAGCAACATCGGCCGACCCGGCGGAGCTGGCGGGCCCTGCGCTGCTCGAGTTGCCGGAGGAACCACTCGAAGCGGTTTCCGAATCCTTGCCAGCTGCCTTGTTCCTTGCAGCCGTGCGGATTGCCTCGCGATCCTGGTCCGGCAGCTTCGCCAGCGTCTCGGGGCTGGGGCCCACCGGAACCCGCTCCGGGCGGGATTCCGCCGCAGCCGTGTCGGCCTCGCGTGCAGCCCGATCAGCAGTCACCGTTGCTGGCTTGGACGGCTTTGATGACGCGGGCTTCGACGACTCGGGCTTCGACGACTCGGGCTTGGAGGACTCGGCTGGCTTCGAGGACGCTGGCTTGTCGGCCTCGCGTGCGGCCCGGTCCGCCGTGACCGTCTCGCGGGCGGGGGGCGTGGTGTCATCGGGCTTCGGAGCCTCCGGTGCCGGCGCGTCGGCCTTCGCCTCGGCAGCCTTGGCCATGGCAAGCAGTCGCTGGTCGGATGGATGGATCCCCGCTGCTGACATCCCTGACGCCCCCAATGCCTCCTGCACGGTGGTCGGGGTGCGGTACTCCCTCTCGGGCGCTGCCCCGGCTCCCACGCTCCACGCACGGGCCACCGAATCCCTACCCCGCCACCGTACGCCGGGCTGGCATGACCGTAAACGGGGGTCGGGAGCAAACTTAGGTGAAACGACCTAGTTGGAGTCGCCGATTCCCGGGCATCCTCATGGTAGGGGCAGGACGGCCCAGACCACCAGGCGGAGGATGAGATGACCGGAGCCAGCAGGAAGCACGACGGATCCGCGGCGGCACCACGAGGGCTCGAGGCGCCCGATGTCACCGGTGCCTGCGTCGGTGAGGTCATCCGGCGCCACGGCAACCTCGTCGAGCGTCGGACGATCCGTGTCGAGCGCGTGATCGACAGCTCCGTTGACCTCGCCGTGGCCGACCGCCTGGGCTACCTCTGGACAGGCCGCATGCACCGACAGACGGCAGTGGTCGGGCATGACGGCTGGTACCACCTCGTCGAGCTCAGCGAGCCGCTGGCGCGCGCCCAGGTGGAGGCCCTTGAGGGCGCGCGCCCACGCGCGAGTGAAGTTGACTTGCTGAGCATCATCGACGGCCGTGGCGTGCTTCCGGTGTTTCCGGTGGCTGCTGACCGGGGCGTCGGGCGCTGATCCTCAAGCTGCCGTCTGCGGCCGAACCGTCGGGGATCGGACAGGTAGTATCCGGACAAAGCCGACCTCCGGCTGAGGGGACAGCCAGTGGCAGGCCGGAACCCCCGGGATTTCCACTGGGTTCGACCTCGCCGGCCAACCCTTGGGGGAACGTCCGTGAAGATCGCCGTCTGCGTGAAGGAGGTGCCCGACGCCGGTGCCTCCCGGCGCCACGATCCAGCAGCCGACCACCGGCTCGTGCGGGACGGGGATCCCGCGCTCAACCCGTTCGATGCCCATGCCATCGAGGCTGCACTGCAGCACGCAGAGGGCGCTGATGGCGTCACCGTGACGGCCGTCTGCATGGGCCCGGCAAGCGCCCAGCGCTCGGTGCAGAAGGCCCTGGCGCTCGGCGCCGATGATGCCGTGCTCATCAGCGATGATGCCCTCGCAGGGTCGGACGTGCTCGGCACCGCACGTGTCCTGGCCGCTGCCATCGAGCGCGGCGGCTACGACCTCGTGCTGATGGGCCAGCAGTCCGCCGATGGCGAGTGCTGGGTGCTGCCAGGCGTGGTGGCGGCACTGCTGGGCTGGCCCGTGCTGACCCAGGCCGCGAGCCTCAGCATCGAGGACGGCTCGGTCCGGATCGATCGCCAGGCCGAGGCCGGGTACGAGAAGGTCGGCGCATCGCTGCCCGCCATCGTCTCGGTCAGCGATGCCATCAACGAGCCGCGCTACCCCTCGCTGAAGGCGATCATGGGCGCCAAGCGCAAGCCCCTCGAGCAGCTCGACCTCGCCGCGCTCGACCTGCCTGCAGGCAGCGTCGGCCAGGACGGGGCGCGCAGCATCGTCCGCTCGGTCGGAGATCCACCGCCCCAGCCCGGCGGCACCGTCATCGAGGATGACGGCAGCGCCGCAGACCGCATCGTCGAGTTCCTCCGGGAACGCAACCTCGTCTGAGGAGTCACCATGGGATCGCTGCTCGTCTACGTCGAGTCATCCGAAGGACAGTTCACCACAGGATCGCTGGGTGTCGCAGCCAAGGCCGCTGCGCTCGCGGGCGAGCTCTCGACGAGCGTCACGGCCGTCGTCGTCGGGCCGGGGGCGAGCGAGCGTGCCGCGACGCTCGGCAGCCACGGCGTCGGGCGCGTGCTCGCGGTCGACGGGGCCCGGGGGGACGAGCCGTCGGCCACCGAGGTCGCCGATGCCGTCGTGGCCGCGGTCCGGGCAGAGTCGCCCCTGCTGGTGATGGCCAATGCGTCCGTGCTGGGCGCCGAGGTCGCCGGTCTGGTGGCCGGGCGTCTCGGGCTGGGCATCGCCACCGACGCGGTGGATGCGAGCATCAGTGACGGCTCGGTGATCGTCACCAAGCCCGCGTTCGACGACTCCGTCTGGGTCGAGTGCGGCTGGGCAGGGGAGGGTGAGACCGCAGGCGTCGCGCTCTTCCGTGCGGGCAGCTTCAGCGCCGATCCCGTCAACGGTGCCACGGCGGAGGTCGTCGGGATCGAGCCGGAGGGCTCCGAGCGCCACGTCGAGTTCCTCGGCCGGGCAGAGTCCACGGACGAGGGCGTGGACATCACCCAGGCCGACGTGCTCGTGGGCGCCGGCCGTGGGCTCGGGGGCCCCGACCAGTTCGGGGTGGTCGAGTCCCTCGCCCAGGCGCTCGGTGGTGCCGTTGCCACCACCCGCGCGGTCGTCGATGCCGGCTGGTACGACTACTCCACCCAGGTCGGGCAGACCGGCAAGACCGTGGCGCCCAAGCTCTACATCGCGGCTGGCATCTCGGGCGCGATCCAGCACAAGATCGGCATGCAGTCCTCGGGCACGATCGTGGCCATCAACAAGGACGCGAACGCCCCGATCTTCGAGTATGCCGACTTCGGGGTCGTCGGTGACCTCTTCGAGGTCCTGCCCAAGCTCGAGCAGGCGATTCGGGAGTCCTCGTGAGCGCTGCCACGCCATCGGAGTTCCCACCGCCGGTCACCTCCGGCGAGTTCATCGACGAGCCGCGCGCCAGCGGCGATGACGTGATCGAGGTCGGCATCCTCATCATCGGTGGGGGCGCCGCCGGCCTGGGCTGTGCCATCCGGCTCGGCCGGCAGCTCGCCGAGCAGCCCGAGCTCATGGACCAGCTCGGCGAGGTGCCGATCGCGATCGTGGACAAGGGCCGCTCGCTCGGCATGCACCAGCTGTCGGGTGCAGTGGTCGACACCACGGCCCTGCAGGAGCTGCTCCCGGACCGTACCCCCGAGGAGCTCGGCTCCTTCGGTCCGGTGCGCAAGGAGGCCGTCTACGTCATGGGGCGCCGCCGCTCCATGCGCATCCCGACCCCGCCGCCCTTCCACAACAAGGGCAACCACGTCTTCTCCCTCTCCCAGCTCGTGCGCCAGCTCGGTGACGTTGCCGAGGAGCTCGGGGCCTTCCTGCTGCCCGAGACCACCGCCGACATGCTGCTGGTGCGCGACGGGCGCGTGGTGGGCGTGCGTACCGGTGACAAGGGGCGGGACCGCGACGGCTCGGAGCTCGGCAACTTCGAGCCCGGTGCAGAGATCCACGCGAAGTACACGGTACTGGCCGAGGGGACCCAGGGGCACCTCTCGATGGCTGCCATCGACCACTTCGAGCTTGCGCCCGAGAGCGCCCAGGTCTGGGCGCTCGGGGTCAAGGAGACCTGGAAGGTCGCACGGCCGCTCGACCGGGTGATCCACACCATGGGCTGGCCGCTGCGCACCGGGGCGCGCCACCGCGAGTTCGGCGGCAGCTTCATCTACCCCATGGGCGAGGACAAGGCCTGCATCGGGCTCGTGGTCGGGCTCGACCACCGCGATGCCAGCCTGTCCGTGCACGACCTGCTGCAGGACCTCAAGCTGCACCCGCGGATCCGCTCGATCCTCGAGGGCGGGGAGCGCGTTGGCTGGGGCGCGAAGACGATCCCCGAGGGCGGCTACTGGTCGCTGCCTCGTCGCTTGGCCGTGCCGGGGGCGCTGCTGGCCGGCGACGCAGCGGGAATGGTGAACGTGCCGCGCCTCAAGGGCGTGCAGTACGCGCTGCGGGCCGGCATGCTGGCAGCGGACTCGATCACGGCGTCGCTGGCTGCAGGGGAGCTCGAGACAGCCTGCCTCGACAGCTACCACGATGCCATCCACGCGTCCGAGGTCGGGCGGGACCTGTACCGGGTCCGGAACATGCGCCAGACCTTCCACCGCGGCTTCTTCATGGGCGGGGCCCTGTCATCGATGATGGACATCACCGGGGGGCGCTTCCCGGGCGGCAAGTGGCTCAACCGGCCGGATGCCGAGCAGCCCGTCGAGGATGGGGGTCGCAGCTACGCCGAGCGTGACGGCAGCTATACCTTCGACAAGCTCAGCAGCGTGTTCGCCTCG
>SKUG01000051.1 GCA_007122215.1 Thermoleophilia bacterium
CGTCGCGAGGCGCAGGTACTCGGGCATCAGCTCGTCGGGAATGCTCATCACCTTGCCGAAGACCTCCTCCGGCTGCTCCTCGACCCCGATGTAGTTGCCGAGTGACTTGCTCATCTTGTCCGAGCCATCGGTCCCGACGAGCAGCGGTGTCGTGAGCACCAGCTGCGGCTGCTGCCCGAACTGCTGCTGCAGCTCGCGGCCGAGCAGCAGGTTGTAGAGCTGGTCGGTGCCGCCGAGCTCCACGTCGGCCTCGACGACGACGGAGTCGTAGGCCTGCATGATCGGGTACATGAGCTCGAGGATCGAGATCGGCTTGCCGGCGGCAAACCGCTGCGAGAAGTCGTCGCGCTGGAGGATCTGGGCAGCGGTCACCCCCCGGATGGTCCGGAAGAGCTGCTCCATCGACAGCGTGGCGAGCCACTCCCCGTTGTTGCGCAGCTCCGTCCGGTCGGGATCGAGGATCCGGAATGCCTGCTGCCGGTAGGTCTCGGCGTTCATGGCAATCTGCTCGCCGGTGAGCTGGGGGCGCGTTCGATCCCGCCCGGAGGGGTCCCCGATGCGGGCCGTGTAGTCCCCGATGATCAGGACTGCGGTGTGCCCGAGGTCCTGGAACTGGCGGAGCTTCTGCAGGACCACGCAATGCCCGAGGTGCAGGTCGGCCGAGGTGGGGTCCACCCCCAGCTTCACGCGCAGGGGCCGGCCGGCGTCCTCGGCGCGTCGCAGCACGGGCTCGATGCCTCCCTCCGGAAGCACGTCCGCCGTACCGGCTGCCAGCAGGCCAACGTGGTCGCCGAAGCTCATGCCATGACCTCCACGGCGTCCGGATCATCCCCGGCACCCACCGCCAGCCACTCGGGGCCGGACGTCTCGGCCTCACGCCCGAGGACCGACTCCAGCGAGCGGATGGCCACCTCGCACTGGTCCGGCGTGCACTCCCTCGTGGTCAGGTACTGGAGCCACAGGCCCGGTGCCAGCACGCCGCGCACGAGGCGGTTGTTCGGGCGGCGCCCCGCCCAGCGGATCAGCTCGAAGGACAATCCCGCAATCAGGGGCAGGAACACGATGCGGGACATCACGAGCTCAGGCACCCCCGCATCGGGCCGGAGCCAGCCGTAGATCCCGAAGACGATGATGGCGACCACGAAGACCCAGAGCAGGAACGCCGTCCCGCAGCGAACGTGGATCCGGCTCTGCTCGTTGACGCGCACGGGGTCGAGTGGGACGCCCTGCTCGAACGCGTTGATCGACTTGTGCTCGGCGGAGTGATACTGGAACACCCGTCGCAGGTCAGGGAGCAGGCCCACGAGGCCGAGGTAGGCGCAGAAGACGGCGATGCGGAACGCGCCTTCAGCAACGACGAAGCGCAGGGCCTGCTCGTCGTGGTCGGCGACGAAGCCCGTGAGCAGCAGGGGCAGGAGCTTGAAGAGGCCGATGGCGAGCCCGAGCGCGAGGATCATCGACAGCGCGAGGTGCCAGCGGCTCAGGTACTCGGGGGGCTCAAGGTGCGAGGTGGATGCCAGCTCCTCCGCGTTTCCGTCTCCGGCGCGGCCGTCGCCACCCTTCGCGGCAGCCGTTGCCGGAGATGCCGGCACGGGGCCAGCGGACGGCCCTCCGGCATCATCCGTCCCGCCGACGGGACCCCGGCCCGGATCGTCCTCGGACACGTCCGTTCCTGGGCTGCCGGACTCGCTGCTGCCAGCTGGCTCGCCTGCATCCCCACCTGTGGCGGGCTCGCCATCGATCCGGTGGACGACGGCCCCGAGCTCGATCGGCCCCCGGGACAGCCGCTTGCCGGACTCCTCGTCGTACCACTCCGCAGCGTACTGCGCGGAGAGGTTGAGCGCGCGATAGCCCACGCCGAGGGACTCCCCGAGGGCAATCACCCCCCGCATGATGGGCAGGCGCGCCCAGCGATGGCGCTCGGCGAACGGGGTGATGTCGCGCTCGACGATCACGATGTCGCCATCGAAGCGCCGGACGGCGACGGCCCAGTGGTGGGGCGTGCGCATCATCACGCCCTCCATCACGGCCTGTCCCCCGACCATGGCGTTCGTGGTGCCCTGCAGGGCGATGCGAAGTGGCGACGTTCGTTGCATCCTGAAGCGATCCATCAGCCGCACGGTAGCAGACCTGCTCCACGCCGGGAACGCCGCCACCTGCGGCCGAACGCGGATTCCGCCCGGGCCAGGCGACGGGCATCCCCGGCCGGCGGGCCGGCTCAGACCGCGAACCGCCCGAGGTGGCCGGACATCGGCCGATGCCCCCGCAGGATGCTCGGGCCAAGCGGCTCCCCGGATGCATCCAGGTGGTCGGGGCGCCCGCTGGCGACCTCGTGGCAGGTACGGCAGCGAGGCTCGTAGCTCTCCTGTGCGCCCACCTTGATGACGGGCTCGTCCGCGCTGGCAGGGCGCCCCTCGATCAGCCGCTGGGTGCGGGTTGCCGGCCCACCACACTGCTGGCAGATGGCCTGGAGCTTGGTCACGAACTCCGCGGTCGCCAGCATCTCCGGGACGGGCCCGAACGGCTCGCCCCGGAAGTCAAGGTCGAGGCAGGCAGCGACCACGCGCTTGCCGGCGTCCGCGAGCCGGATGGACACATCGCAGACGGAGGCGTCGAAGAACTGTGCCTCGTCGATGCCCACAACGTCGGCGTTGCCGGCCAGCCGCAGGATCTCCCCGGCGGTTGGCACGGGGAGGGCCTCGATCCGGTTGCCATTGTGCGAGACGACCTCGGACTCACTGTAGCGGTTGTCGAGCGCCGGCTTGTAGACGGCAACCTTGAGACCGGCGATCTGGGCACGCTTGAGGCGACGCAGGAGCTCCTCGCTCTTGCCACTGAACATCGAGCCGCAGACGACCTCGACCCATCCCCCCCTGGACGGAACGACCTGCATGGCATACCTCCGGATCCCCACTGCCAGCCTGCGGCCAGCCCAACCAACTCGACGAATCCTACCGGCGGCGAAGGATGCCGCAGCAGGCAGGAGCGGGCATCCCCGCCAGCTCAGCCCTCGGTGGGCGTGTCCTCGCCATCGGCTCCCGCTTCACCCGCGGCGGGAGCAGGAGCATCCCCTGCGTCCGTGGGAGCAGCCTCGCTGGCCGGAGCCTCGGCCGCAGGTGCTGCTGCCTCGGCGGCGTCCGGAGCCGGTGCGTCGCTGGAAGCGTCGGCTGCGGTCTCGGCAGCTGCCTCGGCCGCAGGTGCAACCGCGGCGGCTGCCTCGGCGGCCTTGCGTGCCTCCTCGGCCTGCTTCTCGGCTTCCTGGCGGGCCTTGGCCTCGGCGATCGCCTTCGCGCGCTCGCGCTCGGCGCGCTTGGCAAGTGCCTTGGGGTCCATGGCCGGACGAACCGGGGCAGCACCCGCGCGACGCTTGGTCTTGCGCCGGCTACGTGCCTCGCCCGCCTGACCCTCGGTGCGCTGCAGCTTCTGCTGGAACTTCTCGAGCCGCCCACCCTCGTCGATGAACTTCTGCTTGCCCGTGTAGAACGGGTGGCAGTTCGAGCAGAGCTCGACGCGCAGGTCGGTCTTTGTCGAGCGCGTCACGAAGCTGTTCCCACAGCTGCAGGTGACGGTCGTTTCGGTGTACTCAGGATGGATGCCGTGCTTCATGACCGGCGAAGTGTACCGGGTCTGACCCACCCGTGGCGAGTACCTGTTGCATCGCGGACGTCCAGCGGGCCGTTCCCCCGAGCGCCACAGGCGCCCCGACGGCTGTCCACCAGGCCCTAGCGGACGATGACGATGAGCTTGACGCTGCCCCCGCGCAGGGTCTCGAGCTGGTCGATCGTGCCGATGTTCGCATCGCGCCCCATGCGCAGCGCTTCCCGGCGGTGACCGGGTGCGAAGAGCACGACCGGGGTGGAGTAGCTCCTGCTGCTGTTGCCCACGTCACGGACGTTGTAGCCGCGGCGCTCGAGGCCGGATGCGACCTGGGCAGCGCGGTTGGGCACGCTGCCGGCGTTGAGGACGTCGACCTGGAGCTCCGTGCGCGGCAGGATCGGACGCTGGGCCGGGCGCTCCGGAGCTGCCTCGGCCTCGGCTCCCGCACCACCGGCCTCGGCGTTCGCAGCCTCCTGCTCCTGGGTCGCAGGCGCCGCTGGCGCAGGGACGACGTCCGGAGCCGCGCTGCGCCCGGCGATCGTCACGACCATCGCAATCAGGACGATGCCAACGACGGCTGCCAGCACCAGCGATCCGTAGGATGACTCATCCAGCCAGCGTCGGAAGCCTGCAACGGAGTCCTCCACGGCATTGCCAACACGATCGATGCCCGTGGCGACCCGATGGGCGCGCTCGGGGCCGCCGAGCAGCCGGGGAGCCGACCGACGCAGCATGGTGCCCGCACGCGTCGGCCGAACCTCGCGCACGTGTCCGACGGTCCACGCCTCCAGCTCGCTGGCCGTGGCATCCAGCACGTGCGCGAACTCCGGATCAGCCGAGCGCGCATGCGAGACGACCGCGTCACCTGCCATGACGTCATCGTGCAGGGAAGGCGCGGACGCCGCGATGGGGCCCTCGGCAGGCCGCCCCCCTCGAGGAGCGGAGCCCTGGATGTTCGCGCCTGCGTCCTCGACGCGCGCACGCAGGAGGACTCCCCCTGCAACTCCCTGGACGCCGGCGGCAGCTGCCAGCAGGCCTGCGCTGGGCGAGGCCACCGGCGCGGCGGGTGCGGGTGGGGCTGCCGGCTCGACCACGACCTCCGGCGCGTTGACGGCCGAGGCATCCGGAACCTCTCCGGCGAGTGCGGGTGCAGCCTCGTGCCCGGTCGGCAGGTCTCCGCCGTCACCGGGAGCGTCCCCGGCAGCGAGCTCGCGGGCGAGGTCGGGGTCGATGCCCAGCGCGTCGGCCCAGCCGATGAGCGCTGCCTCGACCCAGTCCGGATCGCGTCCGTCCAGGTCTCCGGCCTCGAGGTCTCGTACCTCGTCTGGCTGGAGGCCTGCGGCCATGGCAACTGCCATGATCGAGACCCCTCGGCCGATGCGTGCTTCCTGGAGTGGCGTGGTCTTCACGGCCTGCATGCTGGACTCCTCGCTGTCCCCTGCTGCATCGACATCCCCATGACGATGCAGCTTCCCCACTTCTGTGCCGGTTCTTCGCCATGCCTGCGTCGACTCCTGCAACGGAGCCCAGCCCTTCGCCGATACACCGACGACGAGGTGCAGCCGGGGACTGCTGCACCGCACCAGGGACAGAGGGACGCCAATGAGTGTTCAGGGAACCATCCCGATGGGACCAATGCTTGCCCAGGCCACGCCGATACCAGCGGGAGCGCCTGCTCCCGAGCGCGCTGCGCCTGCGGGGCCGGACACCGAACCGGACGTGGCGCCGGACGACGAGCTGGGAGGCCTTGCCCACTGGGCCGGCCGCTGGGCCGCCAAGTCGGAGGGCGCAGCGCTCACCAGCGGGATCATCTACGGAGCCCCGATCGCCGGGGCAGCGGGCTACGGCGCCTTCACCCGGCAGACCGACATGCTCAACCAGTCCACGATGCGAGCGCTGGGAGTCGGCGCGCGCTCTGCGCTGCCGAAGATCACGCCGGCGCTCGCGTTCGGAGTCGCGGGCGTGGGAATAGCCGACGGCGTCTCGATGATCGCCCCGAACATCGTGAAGCCCTACAAGCGGGACATGAGCGCCAAGGACAAGTCTGCCGTGCAGGTCCAGCGGGCGGCGGCCGCAGCAGTCGGCACGACTGCCGTGGCAGGTGGGCTCTGGCTGCGCTTCCCCCAGGTCTTCAAGACCCGGATCCTCGGGGAGGACGTCTTCCTCGGGGCGAGCCGCGCTGCCACGCAGGCCATGACCCTCAACCGCTCCATGACGATGGCTCCCGCCACCATGCGATCCCTCGCCGGCGTGGCCGGCTTCGGCGCCGCAGCAGCGATCGGTGGACACGCGGTGCTTGGCGGCGGCGACTCCCGCCGGGACGGCCTGCGCACGGCCGGGATCACGGCAGGGGCCACGGGTGCGGCGCTGCTCGCCATGCCACTCGTCACCCGCGGACACTCCAAGGCAGTGGTGGGCATGCTCCCGGACACCCTCCGGTTCCGCCTGCCCCGCCCCAGCCCGGAGCTGATCAAGCGGGTGCGCGAGTTCGCCACCGTGGCCGCACCGGTCTCGGTCGTGCCGGCAACCGATGCCGCCTACCGCCACTTCGACGTCGTCGATGCCGCCAACAAGCTCGTGGAGGGCCAGAAGCGGCCGCCGGCACGGAACACGACGCCGCCGGCTCGCAACACCACCCCTGCGCGCCCCCCGACGCGCTGACGCGGGAAGCATTCGCTGGGCAAACAGGCGGGCGGGCCAGTCCCACGATGGGGCTGGCCCGCCCTTGCCCGGCGCTCAGGCCACCAGCGGCTCGCGCTGACCGCCGCTCGGCACCCCCGCCGTCGCTGCGCGTTCCACGGCGTACTGGAATGCCGACCACGCGCCACCGGTGTCCTCGAAGCTGCGGTAGATCTGCCACGCGCTGAGCACGTCCTCACGACCACGCCGGATGCGGTCCCA
>SKUG01000045.1 GCA_007122215.1 Thermoleophilia bacterium
ACGAGCTCCGCCGCGGCGGCGAGGTCTCGATCACCGGCTTCGGCAAGTTCAGCGTCTCCAACCGCGCAAAGCGAACGGGCGTCAACCCTCGCACCGGCGAGAAGATGACGATCCCGGCAGCCAAGGTCCCGCGCTTCTCCGCGGGCAGCAAGCTCAAGGAGGCCGTCAACCGCTGACGGCATCCGCAGCGGTACGGCCGACCGGCCGCACCACTGCCTGATGGGCCCCGGCTCCACGCGAGCCGGGGCCCATTTCAATTCCGGGGGATTCCACGCGCTGGAATGCGGGTTCCTGCGTCCCTGCGCCGCTGGAGGCGGTAGGATTCCACCTCGTGAGTGAACTTTCCCGGATAGCAGGCGAGATCGATGGGGTCCAGGTCGAGGGGCCGACTCCCGACGGCGTGGAGGTCGGCGGGCTCGTGCTCGACTCGCGCGAGGTCGCGGCAGGAGACCTCTTCGCCTGCGTTCCCGGTGCGGCCAGCGATGGCCACGACCATGCCCATGCCGCGGTCGAGGCAGGTGCCGTGGCCCTGCTGGCCGAGCGTCCGCTGGAAGGCCTGGACGTCCCGCAGCTCGTGGTGCCGTCGGTGCGCGCGGCACTGGGCACCGCAGCGAACGTGGTGTGGGACTGGCCCTCCCGCGAGCTCGAGGTCTACGGCGTCACCGGGACCAACGGCAAGACCACCGTCACGCACCTGCTGCGATCGATCCTCGAGCAGGCCGGGCACACCGTCGGCGTGATCGGGACGCTCGGGGCGCGGATCGGCGACGAGCGGATCGAGACGGGATTCACCACTCCCGAGGCCCCGGGCCTGCAGGCCACGCTGCGAGCGATGGCCGATCGTGGCTGCGATGCCGTGACGATGGAGGTCTCCTCCCACGCCCTCGACCAGGGCCGGGTGGACGGCACGCGGTTCGCGGCGACCTGCTTCACCAACCTGACCCGCGACCACCTCGACTACCACACCGGCTTCGAGGACTACTTCGCGGCCAAGCGCCGGCTCTTCACCACCACCGACGACGGTGAGCTGCGTCCGGCGGCCGTCAACGTCGACAACGAGTGGGGCAACCGGCTCTTCGACGAGCTCGTGCACTCCGAGCGCGAGGACGTCCCCGTCTGGGGGTACACCACCACCGGCATGGCGCGCGCCTCGGTCAGCGCCAAGTACCTGCTCTCGCCCACCGGCGCATCCATCACCATCGAGTCTCCCGTGGGTGACGTCGAGATCGCGTCACCACTGCGGGGCCGCTTCAACGTCGAGAACGTGCTCTCGGCAGCGACCGTCGCCCTGCTCGCCGGCGTCGGGCCGGAGGACATCGCCGCGGGGGTCGCTGCAACTGGCGGGGTGCCCGGCCGCTTCCAGGCGATCGATGCCGGCCAGGACTTCCAGGTCATCGTCGACTACGCCCACACCCCCGACTCCCTCGAGAACGTGCTGCGCAGCGCGGTCGACATCACCGATGGCGACGTCATCCTCGTCTTCGGCTGTGGCGGCGACCGTGATCGCAGCAAGCGTCCGATCATGGGCCAGGCCGCAGCCCGGCTTGCAGACGTTGCGATCGTCACCTCCGACAACCCCCGCAGCGAGGATCCCAAGGCGATCATCCGCGAGATCGTGGTCGGGATGCGCGGCGCCCGCGCCGAGGTGGTCGTCGAGGTGGATCGCCAGGCCGCCATCGAGCAGGCCATCGGCCGCGCGCGCACCGGGGACACGGTGGTCATTGCCGGCAAGGGGCACGAGCTCGGGCAGGAGTTCGCAGACCGCACGATCCCGTTCGACGACTCGGCCGTGGCCCGTGCCGCCCTCGACGGAGCCGCGGTCTAGGTCCGGCCTGCGCGATGCGCGCGGGCGCCCTGCGTAGAATCGCGGCGCAATGCCCACCTCCATCCGCAGCGTCTGTGACCGAGCCGGGCTGCGCAGCGATCCTGCGCTGGCCGCAATCCCCTGGCAGGGGGCTGCGATCAGCACCCGCGAGCTGGAACCGGGCGCCGCGTTCATCGCGCTGGCTGGCAGGCACACGCACGGCATCGAGCACGTGGAGGCAGCCCGTGCTGCCGGTGCCTCGGCCGTGCTGGTTGGTGCAGATGCCGACATCGACCTCGTCCATGCTGCCGGTCGCGTCCTGCCGCTCGCCCGCCACGCCGGCGGCAGCTGGGAGCTGATGGCGGCGCTTGGACGCGCCTGGCGCCGGACGGCCCTGACGACGGTCGTCGGCATCACCGGCAGCACCGGCAAGACCTCTGCCCGGGACATCCTCGCCGCGCAGCTGCGCCCCCACGGCTCGGTCGTTGCCTCGCGCGGCAACGACAACAACGAGATCGGGGTCCCGCTGACCCTGCTCAACGCGCCGGCCGGCACCGACGTGGTGATCTGCGAGATGGGCATGCGGGGGCTGGGCCAGATCGACTACCTGTGCCGGATCGCCGAGCCCACCGTCGGCATCGTGCTCAACGCGGGCCCGGTCCACCTCGAGCTGCTCGGGAGCGTCGAGCGCATCGTCCAGGCCAAGGCCGAGATCATCGCCGGCACCGACCCGGACGGGATCGCGATCTCGCCGATCGCCCAGCCGGAGCTGGATGCGGCCGCGCAGCGCCACCCGGCCGAGCACTGGCACTTTGCCGGTGGGGCGACGGTCGGGGCAGGCGTGGCAGTGCCCCGGCCCGGCTCGCTCGTGGCAGCACGGGTCGACGGCGCCGACCTCACGGGGGAGCTGCACACGGCCGACCCCGACGGCAGCGAGGTCGAGGAGTCCTTCCGCCTGCCCGGTGCCGGCCTGCACCACGCCACGAACGTGGCCGCGGCCGCCGCGGCCAGCCGGGCCATCGAGCGCCGCTGGCTGGGCACGCAGTCGTGGCAGCTTGCCAGCGGGCTGGGCTCCGCCACGCTCACCGAGGGACGCGGCAACCGGGTTGGCCTGCCCGCCGGTGGGCTGGTGCTCGACGGCTCCTACAACGCCAACCCGATGTCGATGCGCGCCGCGCTCGACGAGCTCGCTGCGATCGACGCCTCCGGGCGCCGGATCGCGGTGCTCGGGGCGATGGCCGAGCTGGGGCCGGATGCCCCGCGCTTCCACGCCGAGGTCGGCGACCACGCTGCCCGGATCGGGGTCGACGTGCTGGTTGCGGTGGGTGCCTCCCCGGAGGTCTCCGCGATGGTGGAGGCCTTCCGCGATGCCTGTGGCCGCGACGTGCTGGAGGTCGCCGATCCCGAGGCGCTGATCGAGGCAGCTCCAGGCTGGCTGCAACCGGGGGACCTCGTCCTGGTCAAGGCGAGCAACGGGGTCGGGCTGGGCGGTGTTGCCGGGCAGCTCGTGCAGCTGGAGGCCGTGCGATGACCCGCATGCTCGTGGCAGGTGCGATGGCCGCGCTGCTCGTCGTGGTGCTCGCCCCGGTCTTCATCCGCTGGCTGCAGCGTCGCAGCTACGGCCAGCAGATCCGCGAGGATGGGCCGCAGGGGCACATCACCACCAAGGCGGGCACCCCGACCATGGGCGGGCTGCTGATCCTCTTCGCGATGACGCTTCCCTTCTGGGCGGTCGGCCTCCAGTCCGCAGCCGGGCTGGTGCTCTGGCTGACCACCATGGGCTGTGCGCTGATCGGGCTCTGGGACGACTGGATGAAGATCTCGAGCCGTCGCTCACTCGGCCTGTCCGGGCGCTGGAAGATGCTGCTGCTGCTCGTCATCGGCCTCGGGCTGGCGCTGGCCACCGATCGCCTGCTGGGCCAGGGCACGGCGATCCAGGTGCCCCTCTCATCGATCGAGGTCGACCTCGGCTGGTGGTACTACCCCTTCGTCTACGTGGTGCTGGCAGGGGCGGCCAACACCGTCAACCTGACCGATGGCATCGACGGGCTTGCTGCAGCGACCAGCGTGATCTCCCTGATGGCGTTCCTCGGGATCGCCTTCATCCTCTGGGAGCGCAGCCTCGGCGACCTCGGCCGGCAGGGCAGCCTCGATGCCGGCATCTTCGCCGCGGCGCTCGCCGGGGCCTGCGTGGGGTTCCTCTGGTGGAATGCCAACCCGGCGCGGATCTTCATGGGAGATACGGGGTCGCTGGCACTCGGCGGTGCGATCGCCGCGCTGGCCGTGGTCACCGGCACCGAGCTGCTGCTCGTGCTGATCGGCGGGATCTTCGTGATCGAGGGCCTCAGCGTGATCATCCAGGTGATCAGCTTCAAGGCGACCGGGCGGCGCGTCTTCCTGATGGCCCCGATCCACCACCACTTCGAGCTGCGTGGCTGGTCGGAGACGCAGGTGATGGTGCGGCTGCTGATCGTTGCCTCGCTGCTGGCATCACTCGGCTTCACGCTCTGGTTCCGAACGGTCTGAGCGGCAGGAAACCCGCTCCTGCCGGCGAACCAGCCAGTGTCCTGCCGGTGGGTCAGAATGGGTGCACGATGGGGGAGTTCCGGAACCAGCGACGGAGCGTGGCCTGATGGCGCGCCGCAACGATGCCCCGACCTCCCGTACGCTCACGCCCGAGGCGCTCCTGCGATCCCCGGTTGCCGGATCGCTCCGTGACGCCGTCGAGGCTGCCGGCAGCGCCGTGGGGGCAAACGCCCAGCAGCGTGGCAGCGCCAGCGCCGCACAGGGACGCCGCCGGCTCGTGCTCCTGCTGACGCTCCTGCTCTACGGCTTCGGCCTGGTCATGGTCGCCAGCGCCACGAGCGGCACGTCGCTGCTGGCCAGTGGGGATGCGTGGCAGTACACGCGCCGGCAGGCGCTCTTCGGCGCCGGCGGCATCGCCGTGATGCTGCTCGTGATGCGGATTCCCATCGGGGCGGTGCGCAGGTTCACCCCGCTGCTGCTGGGCATCTCCGTGGCGATGCTGGGGCTGGCCTTCGTGCCGGGGATCTCCGAGACTGTCAACGGCGCAAGCCGCTGGGTGACGCTGGCCGGCTTCACCTTCCAGCCATCGGAGTTCGCGAAGGTGGCCGTGGTGCTGTTCGTAGCTGCCCACCTCGCGGTCAACCGGCCGCCGGTCGGGCTCACCTGGCCCGCGCTGCGCGGCTCGTCCCTGCTCGTGGGGTTTGGCGTGGCCGGCGTCATCTTCCTGCAGCGCGACCTCGGCACGGCCACCGTGACCGCGGCGGTGGTCGTCGCGCTGCACCTGCTGGCCGGCATGCGCTGGAAGCTGCTGCTGGCGGTCACGCTGGGAAGCGCGGGCCTCGTGATGGTCGGGATCCTCTCCGAGGAGTTCCGCCGCCAGCGGTTCCTCGCCTTCCTCGACCCCTTCGCCGATCCCCACGGGGCCGGCTTCCAGCTCGTGCAGGGGCAGGTCGCCATCGGCTCCGGAGGTCCGCTGGGGGTGGGCCTCGGTGGCAGCGTGCAGAAGATCCGCTACGTCCCCGAGGCCCACACGGACATGATCTACGCGATCATCGCGGAGGAGCTCGGGTTCGTCGGGGTGCTCGTGGTCCTGGCATCCTTCGCGGCACTGGCGGTGGTCGGGCTGCGCTGTGCCACCGCGGCACGGACCCGCTATGAGTCGCTGCTGGCAGCTGGCCTGACGCTGGCGATCTGTGGCCAGGCCATGCTCAACGTTGCGGGCGTGGTGGGCGTGATGCCCCTGACGGGGATCACGCTGCCGCTGGTCAGCTACGGCGGCTCCAGCCTGCTCGTGACCTTCGCGGCACTGGGGCTGCTGGCCAACGTTGCCGGGCGCGGCCACGACGTGGCCGACGAGCCTGCCAGCACGGATGCCGTGGACGGTAGCCGTGTCGGCTGATGGTCCCCTGCGGATCCTGGTCGTTGCCGGAGGCACGGCCGGGCACGTGGCACCCGCGCTCGAGGTGGCCGGGGTCCTCGCGCAGCGTGGCTGCGAGGTCACGTGGGTCGGCAGCGCCGGGCGCGCAGAGGAGGACCTCGTGCCTGCTGCCGGGTACGAGCTCGACCTGCTGCCGGTGACCTGGCTGCCCCGGCGCCCCGGGCTGGCACAGGTCGAGGCCCTCGCACGCTCTGCCGCATCGCTGGTGGTGGCGTCGCGGATCATCCGCAGGCGGCGCCCGGACGCGATCCTGGCGGCAGGTGGCTACGTCGTCGCCCCCGTTGCCCCGGCGGCCCGACTGCAGCGCGTTCCGGTGGTGGTCACCGAGGCCGATGCCCACCTGGGCCTTGCCAACCGGGTGGCGATGCGAACGGCACAGCGCCTGTGCACCACCTTCCCGATCCCGCGCCACGTGCTCGCGCAGGAGGTCACCGGTCGTCCGGTTGCCGAGGCGTTCTTCACCACCAGGCGCGAGGAGGCCCGGCGCCAGCTCGACCTGCCTGCCGACGATCCC
>SKUG01000238.1 GCA_007122215.1 Thermoleophilia bacterium
CAGCTGTGACACTGCACCCCCAACCGGGCCGTCCCGCCACCGGCACCTGCCGGGGTCGGGTCGAATCCCGTCGGGAGGATCTTCGCGATCGCGCCGGACGCTCCTGCACCAGGTCGCCAGCCCGGACATGCCCTGGCGTCCGATTCCAGGGCCCGGTGCCGCCGGACCTAGCTGCTGGCCGTGTCGGTCCCGGGGCCCGGGGCGGCGCCACAGCGATGGTCACTGCACCAGTGGGGCGCTGCCTCGTCGAGCACGCGCGCCCCGACGGGGTTCCCCCCCATGGCGAGCTCGACGGCAGCGTGCGCGTGCAGGCACTTCAGGCGGCTGCGGTCACCCGAGCCGGCGATGTCATGGCCAAAGCGAGCACGGTGCGCATCGTGTGCTGCATCGACCTGGGCAGCGAGCCCGGCATCAGTGGCCATGAGCTGCTCCATCCGCCCCACCCCGCCATCTGCCTCGATCCGATCGATCCGGGACACCAGGTGTGGACAGGTCAGGTAGTGGCCCGTCGGGAACGGCCGCCCCTCGTCGTCGACCGGGTGCTGCTCGGTCACGGCAGGGTGGCCGAACGGGCAGCGTACGGCGATCCCCGCGAGCGCTCGGGGCGGTCGGCCGATCTGCCACTGGACGGTGGCCCGGTCACGGGCCACCCGGTCACTGGCCACCCGGTCACCGTCGCCTGCAGGTGCATCCTCCATGCCGACAGGGTACCGTGTGGGGCGCATGGACGATACCCTCGCAATCACCACGGCCCGACAGCAGTGGGCACAGGGCACCCGGCTGCTCGAGCAGCTGCGCGCCGAGGACCCGTTTGCGGCCGCCCGCTGCGACCGCGTGGTGGACGGCATCCTCGACGAGCTCGCGCGCCAGGTCGGGCAGGTCTTCACGATCCTCGAGCTGGCACACGCCTACCGCCGGGCCGAGGACTGGGCGGCAGCCATCGCCCACCGGCTGGCAGCCGATGCTCCCGTGGCGTGGCAGCTCTCGCTGGTGCAGGATGCTGCCTTCGATCGCTATGCTCGCGGCGCCCGTGACTACGAGCCGTAGGCAACCGGCAGGATCGACCGGCGCCGGGGCGAAGGTAAGTGACGGACCAGGACTGGGGACGATGACGAGCTTTGACGATGAGGAACCCGGGCAGCGGCTGTACCGCACGACCCGAGAGGCCCGCGCGGCGCGGCGCCGGCGGCGTCGACGCCGGGTGGTCGCTGCGGTCGCCCGCTTCGGACTCTGGCTCCTGCTCCTGTCGGGCGTGTTCGTGCTCGGCATGGGCGTCGGTCGCGTCGCCCCCACCGTCACCGACGATCCCGCCGGCCAGGTCACCATCGATGCCGAGCGCGGCCCGCTGACGGTGACCCTCCCCGAACGGACGGTCACCCAGACGCAGACCCGCACCGTCACGGTGCGCCAGCGCGCCGGCGGCGGCTCCGCCGAGGACTAGGCAGCTGCAGGCACTGGGGCGGGCGGTATCGCCCCACGAGCGGCATCCAGCAGCGCGCTGCCCGCGCGGGTACCGAGCGTGTGGTCGAGCACGAACGGGTTCACGTTGCCCTGCAGCCTGGTTGCCGCTGCCGATCGTGCCCGCTCGCGCTCGGTGGGTGGATGCAGCTCGTTCCATCCGAGCAGCACGTCGAGCTCGACGGCGAAGTTGGCAGCGGAAAAGCCGGGGATGTGCTCCGGACCGTAGCGGGTCGCGACGTACATCATGGACCGCGCGATCGCACCGCGCATCGACTCGCGCGGCTCGAAGACCACTCGCCCGGATGCGTCCCGGCCCAGGCGCGAGGTCTCCCCCGCGCCGTCTGGATCCGACTCCCAGAGCACCTCGACGACGCTGCCGAACGGGTGGTTGGCACGGATCTCGTTGGGACGCACCTCGGCGGGCTTGACCTGGTGCAGGTCGGAGCGCAGCCCACGCCGACAGCCCAGTGACTGGGGCCACAGGTGCTCGGTGTTGAAGCCCTGCCCGAATGCTTCGGTGCGGCCGCCCACGGCCGGGATGGTGCGACCCGTGAAGACCGCCTCCACGCGACCCGACGGGTGGGATGCGCGGGCCAGCGTGGTGAACATCTGGTCGCGGGCGTCGTTGTAGGTCAGGGGCACGTGCCCGTCACGGGCCACCTCGTGCAGTCGCGCCACGAGCTCCGCGCCGGTCAGCGCGTCCAGGATCGGGGTCACCCCGGGTGGACGCTCCGCGTCGCCTGCCGCCGGAGGCACCGCCGCCGGTGCCGCAACCGATTCCGGTGCTCCAGCGCCGGCACCTGCAGGTGGCCCTGCCGTGCCCAGATGGGCGGGCAGGGTGTCCATGGTCGTTCCCGCACCAGCCATGGCCCCCGAGTATGCCAGACGGGGCCCCGGAACCAGCAGCGGCTCCGCGATGCCTGCTCAGCCCGCGCTGGCCGCGGTGGCATCCTCACGCAGCTCGCTGGAGGGCTCGACGAACTCCTCCACCTTCAGCATGTTGGTCATGCCCGGCATCTTGAGGATCGTGCCGGCGGTGTAGACCACCCGCTCACCGAGCCCGACCAGCCCGCTGTCCCGGGCTGCCGCAACCGAGCGCCACCAGTAGTCGTCAGTGTCCTTCGGGTTGGCGATGTAGACCGGGTGGGTGCCCCAGTCCAGCGCCATCCGCGTGGCGACCCTGACGTCATCGGTGGCGGCGATGATCGTTCGCCGTGGCCGGTTCTTCGAGACCTGGCGGGCCGTGCGGCCCGTGGCAGTGGTAACGACGATGGCAGCTGCGTTGAGCATCTCCGCGATCTCACATGCAGCATCGCTGAGCGCCTGGGGGATGGATGCGGCTCGTCGACCGAAGTAGAGCTCGGGCACCGGCAGCGACGGCTCGACGGTGCGGGAGATCCGGTCCAGCACGCGCACCGCGTGGATCGGGAAGTCGCCGACGGCGGTCTCGCCGCTGAGCATCACGGCACTCGTGCCATCGAGCACGGCGTTCGCAACGTCGCTGGCCTCTGCCCGGGTCGGCTCGGGCCGGTGGGTCATGCTGTCGAGCATCTGGGTGGCGGTGATCACCGGGATCGCGAACTCGATCGCCCGGGAGATGATCCGCTTCTGCAGCAGCGGCACCTCCTCCGGTCCCATCTCCACGCCGAGGTCACCGCGTGCCACCATCACGCCGTCGCTGGCGGCGAGGATGTCGTCGAGCCGCTCGACGGCCAGGTGCTGCTCGATCTTGGCGATGATCTGGGGCTTGTGCTCCCCGTGGTGGGAGGCCACGAGGCTGCGCAGCACCTCCACGTCCCGCGGGCCGCGCACGAAGGACTGGGCCAGGTAGTCGACCTCGTGGTCGAGCGCGAAGGCCAGGTCCCGCCGGTCCTTCTCGGTGAGCGCGGGCATGTCGAGCTCCACGCCGGGCAGGTTGACGCCCTTGTGGCTCGAGATCTCCCCGGTGTCGAGCACCTCCGCGGTGAACGTGCCCGCACCCGCATCGATCTCCGTGACGCGGCAGCGCACGAGCCCATCGTTGATCGCCAGCGGCGAGCCGATCCGCAGGACCGATGCGACACCTGCCAGCGGCAGGGGAACGATGCCGTCGACCTCCTCGTCGATCTCACAGGAGAAGCGCAGCAGCTCGCCCCGCTCGACGATCCGCTCGGGCAGCTTCCCGAGCCGGATCTTCGGTCCCTGCAGGTCGCCCATGATCGCGATCGCAACCTCCCGACGCCGGGAGATCTCGCGGATCGCCTCGACCACCCGGGCATGGTCCTCGTGCTCGCCGTGGGAGAAGTTCAGGCGGGCCACGTTCATGCCCGCGTCGACCAGCTGCTCGAGGACCACCGGGTCGGCGCTCGCCGGGCCGATCGTGCAGACGATCTTGGTGTGGCGCATGCGGAAGTTCGCGCTGGCGCCATCGCGCCCGCCATGCCGGGGTGAGGGGTTCATGCGTGTGACTCCACGGTGTCGGCGAAGGGAACCGCCAGGCGAGCGGCATCCCCGAGCTGCTGCTCGATGCGCAGCAGCTGGTTGTACTTGGCAACGCGATCGGAGCGGCACGGCGCGCCGGTCTTGATCTGGCCACAGCCGGTGCCGACGGCGAGGTCGGCAATGGTCGCATCCTCGGTCTCGCCGCTGCGGTGGGAGACGATGCTGGCCATCTGCGCGCCCGCTGCACGCGACATGGCGGCAAGCGTCTCGGAGAGCGTTCCCACCTGGTTGGGCTTGATCAGGATCGCCGTGGCTGCGGCATGCTCGATGCCGCGCTCGAGCCGTCCGACGTTGGTCACGAACAGGTCGTCGCCGACGACCTGGACGCGGGAGCCGATGCGCTCGGTGAGCTGGACCCAGCCGTCCCAGTCGTCCTCGGCCATCCCGTCCTCGATCGAGACGATCGGGTAGGCATCGACGAGCTCGGCATACCAGTCGACCAGCGCCTCGGCCCCGAGGCTGCGGCGCTCGCCGGCCAAGGCGTAGGTCATGCCGTCGTGGAGCTCGGTCGCGGCCACGTCGAGGGCGATCGCGACCTCTCGCCCGGGCTCGAACCCAGCCCGGGTGATCGCCTCGACGAGCAGGTCCAGCGCGTGCGTGGTCGAGGCAACCTCCGGCGCGAACCCTCCCTCGTCACCGACCGCCGTCGACATCCCCTGGGCATCGATCAGCCCCCGCAGGGTGTGGTAGGTCGCCACCGCCGCCTCCAGGGCCGCGGAGAAGTCGCTCAAGCCATGGGGCATGATCATGAACTCCTGCACGTCCAGGGCGTTGTTGGCGTGCTCGCCTCCGTTGATGACGTTCAGCATCGGGACCGGCATCCACACCTCGTCGGCACCCGCCAGGCGCTGCACGAGCTGCCACAGCGGGATGCCCTCCTGCGCTGCGGTGGCATGTGCTGCCGCCAGCGAGACACCGAGGATCGCGTTGGCCCCGAGGCGGCCCCGGTCCTCGGTGCCGTCAGCGGCGACCAGGGCGGCATCGAGCTCGACCTGGGACGGGAACTCCTGCCCCACCACGGCATCGGAGAGGGCTCCATGGACGGATGCGACCGCGCCCTGCACTCCCTTGCCCATCCAGCGGGTGCCACCGTCCCGCAGCTCGATCGCCTCGTGCGACCCGGTGGAGGCTCCTGACGGCACGAGCGCGCGGCCGCTGGCACCACCGGCCAGCGTGGCATCGACCTCGATGGTCGGGTTGCCGCGAGAGTCGAGTACCTGTCGTGCCCTGAGCTGGCTGATCGTGATGCCCATGTCCGTCCCTGTCGTGGTTGGTGTGGCGCCAAGCCTTGCAGACGGCTGCGACGGTGCGCAACGGGGGCAGGTACAATCCCCCGCACGCGGCGGGCGCGCGCCAGGGCCAGGAGAGCCGTGGACGCGTGAGCGGCCACCCCGGGGATGGGTGGCGGGCGTGACAGGGACCACGGAAGGAGCCCGGGATGACATCGGTAGCACCACCACAGGCAGCGACTGGGATTCCTGCAGCAGGAGGCGGCCCCGGCGTTCCGGAACCCGACGAGTCCCGGCTGCCGGTCGCCGAGCCACCGGCCCGGATCGGCATTCGCCCCTCCGGCGCGCCGGGCCGACAGGACCCGGCACTCACGCACGCCGCACTGCAGCGCGTGCTCGAGGACACCCAGCACGCTGCCGTGGCCATCGACGAGCGCTCGAACGCAGCCACCTTCTTCTCGGGCAGCCTGCCGATCGGGCGCGGCAGCATCGCCCCCGACGCCGACATCGCCGGGGCCTTCGTCAGCGAGTACGGCTCGCTGTTCGGCGTCAACCACCCGGCGATGCTGCGCCCCGTGGAGTCGGACACGGACGTGCTGGGGATCACCACGACCCGCTTCGAGCAGGTCCACGAGGGCCTGCCGGTCTTCGGACAGCAGCTCATCGTCCACCACCGGGACGACGAGGTCACCGCCGTTGCCGGGCGCATCGTTCCCAACATCCGGACCGGCATCCGCCCCGCGGTCGGGGTCGACGAGGTCCTCGACGGCATCCGCCGCACCGCCACGATCGACCTGACGCCACGGGAGAGCCAGCTCGGCATCTACGCCCCGGACGAGGGGACTCCCAGCCTCGCCTGGCGGATCGACGTCGACGGTGAGCGCGACGACGAGCGCTGGCGGTACATGGTGGATGCGAGCAGCGGCAAGGTGATCGAGCACTGGTCGCTGCTGCCGCCGATCGCCCCGCGCGACACCTTCGATGCCCAGAACAACTGGATGGTTCCCGGCACGCTCGTGCGCTCCAACGACGAGCCCCCCACCGGCCGCGAGGTCGTGGATGCCGCCCACGACAACATCGGCAAGGTCTGGA
>SKUG01000152.1 GCA_007122215.1 Thermoleophilia bacterium
CCGCTACCTCGATGGGCGCGGGAATCCCGACGAGCTTCGGGAGGCCGCGCGGCGCGTGGCCCAGGTCGATGCGCAGATCCGCGCATTCCGGGAGTCCGGAGGCTCGGCAGCCCTGCCCGGGGTGGCCGCCGAGGGCCTCCCACGCGGCGCATCTGGACCCTGACCGATGGCTGCCGACGCCGTGACGTCGGCGCTGTGCTTGAATGGAGCCCGGCTCGCCGGCGTGGCCATTCCTCCCGGCAGGTGCCAGGGAACGACGTGAACGCCCCGACCGACATCCACCCAGCGCATCCCCACCGGGCCTCCCGGCGCAGTGCCGTGCTGGCCTCCGTGCTGGTGCTCGCCCTGCTGCCGCTCGTCGGACAGGCCGCGGCCAGCACCCTCGAGCAGCGGCTGTCGACCAAAAAGCAGCAGCGCGAGCGGATCGAGGGCCAGCTCGAGCAGAGCCGCGAGCGGGAGCAGGTCCTCACCAGCAGGATCTCGGAGTTCCGGCGGCGGATCGAGCAGCTGAACGGCCCCATCGCGGATCTCGACGCGGAGATCACGCGGCTCGAGGCCGAGATACAGGCTGGTCGGGAGCGCCTTGCCAGGCTCAGGGACGAGCGTGAGGCGCTGGCAGTTCGACTGCGCAGGCTCGAGGCCGAGCTGCAGGTCGCCGAGCAGCGGCTGCTCAACCGGCTCGTCGACATCTACGTCAGCGGCGGCCAGGGAGGGCTCTCCAGCGCCCTGGTTCCGGGCGACACCTTCAGCGACTGGGTCGACCGCCAGGAGGTCGTCGGCCGCATCGCCGAGAAGGACGACGAGATCATGACCTCGGTCGACCGGCTGCGCGGCGGGGTCGACCGCGACCGCCAGCGCACGCGCCGGCTCGAGGCCAGCACGCGTGAGCAGGTCCGGCAGGTCGAGGCCGACGAGGCAGCCGTCCAGGAGCGGCGGGCAGAGCTCGTGGCGCGCCGCTCGGAGCTCGAGGGCGTCAAGGCCGAGCGCGAGGGCTACCTCGAACGCGTGCGCGAGCAGCAGCAGGACATGCACCGCAACCTCAAGTCGCTCGAGGAGGACTCCAAGGCACTCGAGGCTGCGATCGCCTCCGGCCAGCAGGCAGCCAGCGCCGGGGTCAGCGTCCCGGCAGGTCCGGGACCGAGCGGCCTCGCATGGCCGGTCAGCGGTCCGGTGGTCTCACCGTTCGGTCCGCGCTGGGGACGACTGCATGCCGGGATCGACATCGCGGCGCCGGCCGGCACCCCGATCTATGCAGCGGCAGCGGGCGTGGTGACCTATGCAGGATGGATGGGCGGCTACGGCAACCTCGTGATCGTCCAGCACGGCGGCAACCTCGCCACGGCGTACGCGCACATGTCGACCATGGCATCGGCAGTCGGCCAGGTCGTCACGCAGGGCCAGCTGCTGGGCTACGTTGGCTGCACGGGGCACTGCTACGGCGATCACCTGCACTACGAGACGCGCCTCGGAGGCGTGGCCGTCGATCCGATGCGCTACTACTGACCGGGAGCCACGGGAGCCGGCGAGAGGTCCAGCTCCACGAGGTCGGGCAGGTTCCGGTAGCGCTGGCGCCAGTCGAAGCCGTAGCCGACGTAGAAGCCGTCCGGTGGGGTGAAGCCGCGGTAGTGGATGTCCACCTCAGCCAGCCGGCGGTGTGGCCGGTCGAGCAGCGTGCAGACCCGGATGCTGCGTGGTCGACGCGACTCCAGCCACGAGAGGATGAAGCGCAGGGTCAGCCCGGTATCGATCACGTCCTCCACCAGCACCACGTCCCGGTCGGCGATCGGGTGCTGCAGGTCCTTGGTCACCTGCACCTGGTCGCCGGGGGCATGTCCGTCGAAGGCGCTGACGGCCAGGAAGTCCATCTCGTGGGGCAGGTCCATGGCGCGCGTCAGGTCAGCCGAGAAGATCGTGGCACCGGTCAGCACCGTCACGACCACGGGCGTCGTGCCCGCCAGGTCCTCGGATACCTCCGCGCCGAGCGCCTGCACGCGGGCGGCGATGTCAGACGAGGAGTAGAGGACCTCGCCGAGCTGCGGCTCGGGCATCGAGCGCTCGTCCGGAAGGGGGGCGGAGGGAGGCATCAGGTCTCCCCGGCCGGCTGCGCGGCGGTGGCAGGAGCCCCTCCTGGACGACGACGTGCCAGGAGCTGCCGTCCCAGCGCCTCGATGTCGCGTCGGTAGAAGAGCTTGACGTTGACGTCCGGATACCGCTCCCGCAGCTTGCGCAGCTTGCGGTTCTTGCGGGTCACGAGCTCCTGCCGCATCGTCGTGATCTCGAGGAAGAGGTTCTGGTCCGGGAGGTGGAAGTCGGGCGAGAAGGCCTCCACGACCCGTCCGGACGCGTCGGTCTCCAGCACGAAGGTCACCGGCTCGTACTCCCACGGGACCCCGTAGTAGTCGAGGATCGCGGCGCACTCGGCCTCCACGACGTGTGCGAACCGGGGCGGGTGGCTGCCGACGTAGCAGCGGAAGTCGCGCTGTCGATGGCGCCGGGCCTCGCTCGCCGACACCTCCCCGCGCGTCATCGACCGCTGGCGGGGAGGTCCCTCCCCCTGGGCGTCCTCGACTGGAATGGCGGCCCTCGTCACGACACTCCGTACCTTCCCGGCCCGTGTGGGAAGTCCTGCCCGCACCGGCAGGAATCCATGCAGCCGGCGCAGCATGCTGGCGACCGCTCTGGGGGACGGTCGCTCGGGAGGATGGGGGGAGGCACTCACGACGCGGTGATCATCGCCCACGGGCCGGACGCCGTGGGCAGGACGTGGCGGTCGGCGTCCGGGTCAGCTATCATGATCTGCGGTAGCCGCGACCAGCGCGGCGTGCCGGTCCCACCTCCACCCGTATCCCGCGGTCCGGAACGCTGCAGGCCGGCGACCATCCCCCGGCGCTGCACCTGCCGCCGGGTTCCATCAAGCGGCGACCACGGTCGCCCGTCGTCTGGGGCATACCTGCCATGACATCCATCGCCATCGTGCTCGAGGACAAGAAGGCAGCCGAGGAGGAGGCCAAGTCCGAGATCTCCGGGCAGCTGCTCGCCGACCTCTGGGAGGAGGCCGAGAAGCTGGGCATCAAGGGCTACCGGTCCATGTCCAAGCGCGAGATCGTGGCGGAGATCTGGAGCGAGCAGCTGCGTGCGTCCGGCGCGCTCGACCGAACCGGCTTCCTCGACATCCTGCCCGACGGCTACGGGTTCCTGCGCTGCCACGGCTACGCACCGAGCCAGGAGGATGCCTACGTCCCCCAGCAGATGGTCAAGAAGTACCGGCTGCGTCGGGGTGACCAGCTGGAAGGAACCATTCGCGAGGCCCGCAGCAACGAGAAGTTCCCGGCGCTCGTGGAGCTGCGGACGGTCAACGGCCTGCCTCCGGAGGAGGTCGGGATCCGGCCCCGTTTCGAGACGCTGACACCGCTCTTTCCCGACCAGCGGCTGCGGCTGGAGCAGCCCACGCTCAAGGGACGCAACGCCGGGATGACCGGGCGGGTCATCGACCTGGTCGCCCCGATCGGCAAGGGCCAGCGTGGCCTGATCGTCTCGCCGCCCAAGGCCGGCAAGACGATGGTGCTCAAGTCGATCGCCGGGTCGATCGCCGAGAACAACCCCGAGGCTCACCTGATCTGCCTGCTCGTCGACGAGCGGCCAGAGGAGGTCACCGACATGCAGCGCTCGGTGAAGGGGGAGGTCATCTACTCGACCTTCGACATGCCCGCGGAGAACCACATCCAGATCGCCGAGCTGACGCTCGATCGCGTCAAGCGCCTGGTCGAGATGGGACGTGACGTGGTCGTGCTGCTCGACTCGATCACGAGGCTCGCCCGCGCCTACAACCTGGGTGCCCCGGCATCCGGTCGCATCCTCTCGGGCGGCGTTGACTCGGCGGCGCTGTACCCGCCCAAGAAGTTCTTCGGTGCGGCGCGCAACATCGAGGGTGGTGGCTCGTTCACGATCATCGCAACGGCGCTGATCGACACGGGCTCGAAGATGGACGAGGTCATCTACGAGGAGTTCAAGGGCACCGGCAACATGGAGCTCCACCTCGATCGCAAGATGGCCAACAAGCGCGTGTACCCCGCGATCAACATCGACATGAGCTCGACGCGCCGCGAGGAGCTGATCCTCGACCCGGAGGAGGCCGTCTACGTCTGGAAGCTGCGGTCGGTGCTGCACTCGCTCGAGCCCCAGGCCGCGCTCGAGCTGCTGCTGAGCAAGCTCAAGGACGCTCCCACGAACGACGTCTTCCTCAAGGCGATCGGTGCGGGCGCCTCGAAGAAGTGATGCAGGTAAGCTGCTCGGGACACCGCGATCACGAACTTACGGGAGGCAGCCATGAGCGCCACAGAAGAACGCCCCAGCGAGGATCGGGTCATCGATGCCCTGCGGCAGGTCGAGGATCCCGAGCTCGGGATGGACATCGTCGAGGTCGGCCTCGTCTACGGCGTTGAGTATCCGGAGGAGGCCGGCGCCGTGCGCGTTCGCTACTCGCTGACCTCACCGGCGTGCCCGGCTGGTCCCCAGATCACCCAGAACATCGTCGACACCGTGCGCGCGCTCCCGGGCGTGGAGAGCGTCGAGCCCGAGCTCGTCTGGGATCCTGCGTGGACGCCGGATCGCATGAGCGACGACGCGAAGTTCATCCTCGGCATCGGCTGAGGTCCGCCAACGCACGGTGCCCGCCGGCGAGGCCGACGGGCACCACGTCCTGATCCTGGATGTCTGCCGTTCTCAGCCTTCCGGTGCCTGCCCAGGGGCGGGCTCGGCTGGCGGCTGGGCAGCGTCACCTGCGGGCGGCGCGCCTGCGTCATCGGCCGCTGGCGGCGGGACCAGCTTGACGGCGGCCCAGACGGCCATCCGTGCCTGGTCGACGACCTGTGCTGCCGATCCCAGCTGCTGGCCGACCTCCTGGGTGATCTGCGCACCGGACAGGACCTGCCCCGCACCGTCGAACGCAGAGCTCAGCTTGCCGATGGTGTCGTAGAGCTGGGCCTCGAGCAGCTGGACGCCGGCGACCGGGTCGGCCCGCAGCTCCTCGGGCAGCTCGCCGGCCTGGGCCGGGTCGATGACCGGGCTGTCGGTCAGCTTCGAGATGATCCCGATGCGCTGGATGGCGTCGCTGACCGGCTGGGGGATGTCGCCCTGGTCCTGCAGCAGCGCTGCAAGCTGGACGACCGCTGCGCCGGTAGAACCGACCGCAGTGGTGATCATGCCCGCTCCCTGCAGGAGCTGGTCGACCAGCTGGTTGGGATCAACGGGACCTGCATCGGGCTGCTGCGCGTCGCCTCCCGGGGCAGGTGCTGCATCGGCAGGTGGGGGTGGCGGTGCAGCGCCCGCATCAGGGGCGGGTGCGGCCGACTGGGGGGGAACCGCGGGTGCGGCGACCGGTGGAGCGGCTTCCATGCTCTCTCCTTGGATGGTGGTGGCGTCACGCCTGACGCGTGCTGGGCAATGCGTACCCCCGAGTATCCCGCACGACCTGGGTCCTGTCGCTCGAGGGGTCGGGCAAGGGCCGGGTGGGCCGCCGGGATGGCCCGGTCCTCCGACGCCGGTGACGGTCAGGAGCCGATGTCCAGCACCACCTTGCCGACCTGGCTTGCAGCTTCGAGGTAGGCATGCGCCGCCACGATGTCGTGCAGGTCGAAGACGCGATCGATCCGCGGCACGAGCTCGTGCAACGCAACGAAGCGGACCATCTCCTCGAAATCCGACTTCGAGGCCATGGTCGAACCCATGATGCTGAGCTGGCGCCAGAAGATGCGGGTCAGCATTGCGGGCGGGTTCGCGCCGGTGGTGGCGCCGCACGTCACGAACCTTCCGCCGTGGGCAAGCATGCGCAGGCTGGGCTTCCACGTGGCCTCGCCGAGGTGGTCGAACACGACGTCGACCCCGTCCTGACCGGTGATGTGCTGCACGGCAGCGACGGGGTCTGCCTCGCTCGTGTCGATCACGTGGTGTGCCCCCAGCCGCTCGAGCAGGGCAAGCTTGTCCGCTGACCTGGAGGTGGCGATCACCTCTGCCCCGAGCCGTGCTGCCAGCGCGATCGCGGCAGTTCCGACCCCGCTGCTGGCCCCCCAGACCAGCACCCGCTCCCCGGGCTGGAGCCGGGCTCGCGCGTGAAGCATGCGCCATGCCGTGGCGAAGGTCAGGGGAAGCGCCGCCGCAGAGTGGTCGTCGAGATGTCCGGGCACCCGGTGCAGGTTTGCGGCAGGGACGGTGATGTACTCAGCATGCGTGCCTGCCCGGTGCTCACCGAGGAC
>SKUG01000142.1 GCA_007122215.1 Thermoleophilia bacterium
CCGCAGGAAGACCTCGGCGAGCCCGGCTCCCGCCTCGCCGTCCACCTCGGCACGGGGACAACCCACCACGAGGTCTTCCAGCCCGTCGCCGTCGATGTCGACCATGGCGATGCTGCGACCACACTCGTCGTTGCTGGCGGGTGCCGTCCGCCACAGCGAACCCAGGTGGTGGTGGAAGGCATCCTCGAGCAGCGCCGCCTGGTAGCCCGGGTTGGTGGGGCGCAGGTAGCCCAGTGCCCCGGCGAGGGCACCGTCCCCGGACGATCCGGCATCCAGGCGCAGGTCGACCCGATCGCTGGCCTCGAAGCCGGAGGCCAGGGCGGACGGCGCCACGGTGCAGGCGACCAGCAGCGCGAGCAGCAGCAGCCGGCAGGTCGCCGGGCAGCGGAGACCGCCACGAGGCGGGTCCGATGGCAGGCACCGGCCCGGGAGTCGAGCAGGCATGGTCATGTCACGCGGGCGCGCCACGTTGTGCGTATCGGCACATGACCCCCGGAAACTTGAATGCAAGCAGGCAGAACCTGAGGTTTCGCAGACGGAGCAGCACACGAACAGGCTCTTATTTGCACATGCAATCTTTTCTGCTACGATGCGCCCGACCGATGGGAACCATGTCCCACACCACCTCGACACGGCAGGAACCATGACGACAGCAACCACCGACCAGGCCGCCCTCACCGGCACCTGGAACCTCGATCCCGTCCACTCCAACGCCTCGTTCGCCGTGCGCCACCTCGGCATCACCTGGCTGCGTGGCCGGCTCGACGGCTTCACCGCAACGATCACCCAGGGCGAGGACGGCTCGCTGGCGCTCTCGGGCGAGATGCCCGTCTCCGGGGTGTCGATCGGCGACGACCAGCTGCTGGCCCACCTCGCCTCACCCGACTTCTTCGATGCCGAGCGTCACCCGACGCTGCGGTTCAGCTCCAGCGACCTGTCCATCGGCGAGGACGGCACCCTCAGCATCCGGGGAGAGCTCGCCATGCGCGGACAGTCCCACCCGATCGAGGCGACGGGTACCCTGCAGGGTCCGATCACCGACCTCTACGGCGGCGACCGGATCGGCCTCGAGCTCGAGGCCGTGATCGACCGCACCCAGTGGGGCATCAGCTGGGCAGCCGACCTGCCCGATGGCACGGCGGTCGTCGGGCGGAAGGTGCGGCTCGGGGCAGCCATCCAGCTGACGAGGTCCTGACCGTGGCAGGACGACGAATCCTCGCCGTCAGTGGCAGCCTGCGGGCAGGGTCGTACAACACGGCCCTGCTCCGGGCGGCCGCCGACCTCGTCCCGGAGGACGCCTCGATGGAGCTCCTCGAACCGGCCATCCTCGCGGGGATCGAACCGTTCAGCTCCGATGGGGAGGACGCACCGTCGGATGCCGTCCACGCATGGCGCAGGGAGCTTCGCGCAGCAGACGCCGTGCTGTTTGCCACCCCGGAGTACAACGGCTCGTTTCCCGGGCACCTCAAGAACGCCCTCGACTGGGCCTCGCGCAGCGACTCGGACACCGCGGGCCTTGCCGGCAGCGCCCTCTACGGCCGGGACGTGGCGGTTGTCAGCGCCAGCACCGGCCAGTTCGGGGCCGTCTGGGCGCAGGATGCCCTGCGGACGGTTCTGGGTCGCCAGGGCGCACGCGTGGTCGACGGCCCGAAGGTGGCCGTCCCCCGGGCTGCCGAGGCCTTCGCCAACGACGACAGCCTCAGCGACAGCGGGCAGGCCACGCGCCTCCGGGAGCTCATCGGCCAGCTGCTGGCCGCCACCGAGGCCATCGCGGCCGGCTGACTGCATGCTGGGCAGCATAGGATGCAGCCGTGCGGACGCGTATCACCACACTGCTGCTGATCCTGGTCGCTGCCACCACCGTCGTGGCCGCCTGCGGCGAGGCCGGGGTGCGCATCCCGGATGCCTACGAGCAGCGCAGCTCGATCGCCAGCGAGCTCGTGGCGGCCATCGCCGCTGCCGACGGAGAGCCGCTCAGCGAGGCCACCATCGAGGCACTGCCAATCGATGAGCTCCACCAGGAGCCCGGAGAGGAGTCCGGTGGCGAGGCGGCGGCAGCGGCGCTCCTGCGCGCCACCGACAGCCGCATCGTCGACGTGGGCGTGCTCGACACGGAGCTCGCGGCCATCCCCTGGGATCCCCTCGAGCAGGAGACCGCCGCCGAGGCAGCACCTGATGAGCTCAGCGCCGCGGCGATCAGCGGGCTCTGGGAGGTCGTCCTGCGAACCCGCAGCCTCGATGCGGCACGCTGGGCCATCTGGCTGGCAGCACTCTACGATGACGGTGATGCCCCGCTGCGGATCGAGCGCGACCTCGCCCCGTTCCTGCAGCTGCCGGCCACCAACGAGGTGGCGGCGTTCGCGATCGTGAACCTCGCAGAGGCCGTGCCGATGTCAGCCCCCGTGGCGCGGCGGGAGCTCGATGCCGCAGCCGAGGTCCTCGAGGGCGACGCGGAGTCCAACGTGCGCTTTGCGCGCTCGCTGGTCGATGGCCTCGACGGCGATGCACCGCCCACCGGGCCGGGAACCACACCTGGCGGCGAGACGCCCAGGGGGCCCTAGCGAGGCTCGGACCCATCAGGGCAGTCACCGTTGCCGTCCGGCACGGCACCTCCGCATGCCGGAAGCGAGGCCAGCAGGCGTTCCAGCTGCGCGGCGGACTCCTCGTCGAGCGCGCCGGCAAACATCCGGTCGATGCCTGCGTGGTGGATCGGCCGCAGCCGTTCGAGCTCGTCCCGGCCCTCGGTCGTCAGCTGGCAGAAGAGCATCCGCCGATCATCGGGGGACGGCGTGCGCGTCGCCCACCCGCGCTGGACAAAGCGATCCACCAGTCGCGTCAGGCCCGACTCGGTGACGAGCACGCTGCGGGCAAGCTCGCCCATCCGCATGCCACCCTCCGGAGCTGACGACAGCTGCACCATCACGTCGTACTCGCTGAGCGTTGCGCCGCCGAGCTCGCGCAGCTCCCGGTCGAGGCCACGGATGATCCGCGAGTGGGCAGTCAGGAAGGCCGTCCAGGCCCGCATCTGTGCAGGCCCGACGATCGGTTCGGGGTCGCGCATGCCGGCATCCTCGCAGGTGGGGTGCCGACAGGGACTATGTCCGGGCCAGCTCCCAGGCACGCACCACGGCCCGCACGCCGTCGGCCCACGGCCCCACCACTGGCGCATCGGGACGGGTCGAGCGGAGGATCGAGCATGCAGGGCGCGGGGCAGGGCGCGGGAACGCCTCGGTGCCCACGGGCCGCACCTCGCAGCCCGAGCCATTCGCATCCACCACGGCCTGCGCGAGACCATGCCAGCTCACGGCCGGCTCGCCCGCCAGGTGGACGATGCCCGTCAGCTCCCGGTCGAGACACGCCAGCAGGGCATCGGCCAGGTGCCGGGCCCAGGTCGGGCTGCCCACCTGGTCGGCCACGACGTCGACGGCCTCCCGGGAGCGTGTCAGCACATCCATCGTCCGCACGAAGTTCGATCCGTGCTCGGAGAAGAGCCATGCCGTTCGGGCAACGAGGCCCCGCTCGTAGTCCAGCACGTGCAGCTCCCCTGCACGCTTGGTCCGCCCGTATGCGCCCTGGGGGGCAGGCTCGTCGTCCTCCACGTAGCCCTGCGGGGCATCGCCGGGGAAGACGTAGTCAGTCGACACTGCCACCACCGGGATGTCGAGGCGGGCGGCCTCGGCAACGACCAGCCTCGTGCCCGTGTCGTTGATCGCCGCGGCAGCCTGCTCGCTTGCCTCGGCGCCATCGACGTCCGTCCAGGCAGCGGCGTGGATGATCGCCGCCGGGTCGATCGCGGCGCAGGCAGCATGGATGGACCCGGCATCGGCGACGTCCAGCTCCCGCCGTCCCAGCGCGACGAGCGGCCGGTCCACGCGGGCAGCTGCCGCCACGAGCTCACGCCCCAGCTGGCCATCGCCGCCGGTGACCAGCACGGGCCCGGGTGGGACCGCGCGGTCATGGTCGGGGGGAGCGGTGGCTGCCCCCATGGTCAGATCCGCACGAGGCTCGAGTCGCCCACCATCAGCTGCAGGCTACGGCCCCGCCCTGCCGTGTCGCCCTCGATGGTGACGTCCTTGCCCAGCAGGCTGTCCGTCAGCCGGGCCGGGAGCGAGCGCACCGTGGTCTGCTCGAGGATGATCGAGTGCTCCACCTCGGCGTCCTCGACGGTGCAGCCCCAGTAGATCGACGTGTAGGGCCCGACGTAGGCGTCGCGCACGACGGTGTCGCGGCCGATGATGGCGGGTCCACGCACGCGGCAGCGCTCGAGCAGCGCCCCCTCCTCGACGACCACGCGCCCCTCGAGCACGACGTCCTCGCCGATCGTGCCCTCGATCCGGTCCTCGAAGAGGTCGAGGATCAGGCGGTTGGCATGGAGCATGTCGGCCAGCTTGCCGGTGTCCTTCCACCATCCGCCCACGCGATCGAAGCTGACGGTGCGGCCCGCGTCGATGAGGTGCTGGATGGCATCGGTGATCTCCAGCTCACCCCGGCCGGACGGGGCGATGCTGCGGGCGGCGTCATGGATCTCGCTGGTGAAGACGTAGGCGCCCACGAGCGCGAGGTTGCTGGGCGGGTCCGTGGGCTTCTCGACGAGCTCGACCACCGCATCGCCATCCAGCCGGGCCACCCCGTAAGAGCGCGGATCCTCGACCTCGGTCAGGAGGATCAAGGCGTCCGGGCGCTCGCTGCGGAAGCGGTCGACGAGCGCGGTGAGGCCATCGCGCAGGAGGTTGTCCCCGAGGTACATCAGGAAGGGGGCATCCCCGAGGTACTCCTCGGCCGTGAGCACGGCGTGGGCCAGCCCGAGCGGCTCGTCCTGGCGGATGTACTCGACCTCGAGCCCGAACTGCGAGCCGTCGCCCACCGCCTCGCGGATCTCGTCCTCGGTGTCGCCGACGATGATCCCGACCTCGCGGATGCCGGCGGCATGCATCGCCTCCAGCCCGTAGAAGAGGACCGGCTTGTTGGCCACCGGCACGAGTTGCTTGGCCGAGGTGTGGGTGATCGGCCGAAGGCGCGTGCCGGCCCCGCCGCTGAGGACCAGGCCCTTCAGGTCACCGGTGGGGGTGCTGGGATTCGCAGACATGGGTACGGTCCTCGGAAGGAGTGGACGTTGACTGCACGCGAACCGACGAAAGGCGGCTCCATGGCAGAGGTGATTGCATCTACCGGGCAGGGTGAGGTCCTGGACGGGGAGCGACGCACGATCGAAACCTACCAGCTGCGTGGCGCGCTGGATCGGCGGTCGACGATGCGGGTGGTGTCAGGCACCGGCGAGCTGCACGTCGACCACTATCCATCGGAGCGCCCGGGTGGCGGCGAGTCCAAGGGTGCCGTGGTGTTCGTGCACGGGCTCAGCGGCCACTGCCTGATGTACGCAGGCTTCCTCGATGCGCTGTCGCGCCGCGGCTTCGAGGTCTACGGGATCGACGTGCGCGGGCACGGGCGCTCGAGCGGCCCGGCCGGGGACTTCACGATGGAGACCGTGGTCCAGGACCTCGCGACCGGCGTCGAGCTCGCGCGCGATCGCGGGGAGGAGCGGGTCGCGCTCTTCGGCTCGAGCCTCGGCGGGTACTGGTCGCTGGCCGGTGCCAATGCGATCGAGGACGTCGACCTGTGCATCAGCCACTGGGTGATGCTGCCCGACATGCCGGTGACCCGGCTGGACCGCCGGATGCGACCGGTCGCGAAGGTGCTGTCGCGCCTGGCACCGCGGATGCACCGTGATACGAAGACCATCGCCAACTGGGATGCCGTCTGCGACGACCCGCGCCTGGTCGAGGACGTCTACGCCGACCCGATGATGACCTGGCAGTACACGATGCGCGCGCTGGCCAGCGGCATCGAGTACTCCCCGCCACGACCGCTCACGGACCTGCGGGTGCCACAGCTCGTGCTGATCGGCGAGGAGGACGGCATGACCCCGCTGGAGTACACCCGGCGGGTCGCGGAACGCCTCCGGGGCGAGCTCGACCTGCACGTCGTGCCCAACGCAGGCCACATGGGCGGGCTGATCGAGCACCGTCCCGAGGTCCTGGCGGTGGCCGACCACTGGCTCACGAGCCGCTTCCCGCTGGTCGAGCCGCGCTCAGCGCCGGGCGGGACCGGTGCCGGCCGCGAACCGGCGGGTGTAGGTACCGGCTGAGCCCGCAACTGGCCCGGTGTCATCCGGCACGGCTGGCTGGGCGGCCGACTGGCGCCGGGACGATGCAGGGGTCGATCGGGGCGCCTGCGTGGCGGGCGGCG
>SKUG01000220.1 GCA_007122215.1 Thermoleophilia bacterium
GGTAGGTGAAGAGGATCAGGATCGCGGCTGATCCGGCCAGGGGTGGGATGTCGGGCAGGCGCTCCACCCCCAGCGGCTCGAGCAGCTGCTGGATCGTGCCGCGGGGGCTCAGCAGGCCCCGGTAGACGAGGGCTCCCACGTAGCTGGGGATGACCAGTGGCAGGGCCAGGGCGATGGTGAGCGTGCGTCGGGCCGGCAGGTCGGTGCGCGTGACGAGCCAGGCTGCCATGGCCCCGATCGCTCCGGCGCCCATGCTGACGATCGTGGCCAGCGCGATGGTGGCGAGCACGGCTGCCCGCACCTCGCTGCCGAGCAGCGCAGCCCACTGCGAGGCCGTCGCCTCGGTGGCCCGGATCCCCACGTACAGCAGGGGTACCAGCACGAGTGCTCCTGCAGGCAGCGCGAGGGCTGCCTGCAGGAGCACGGGAGTCCTGCGGTTGGCGGGGTTCCTGATCGGGGGCCTCAGTCGGTCAGCAGCCCGCTGGCGCGGAGGATCTCCACCGTGCCGGCCAGTGCGGTGTCGAGGTCGTTGAGGGTCACGTCGAGGCCGTCCAGCTCCTCCAGTGCCGGCAGCGTGTCCGGGCGCTCCCAGGGGGTGCCGGGCACGAGCGGGTACTCCTTCTCGTCACCCGCGGCGAAGAGCGCCTGCGCCTCGCCCAGCAGGAACTCCACCAGTGCGAGCGCCTGCTCCGGACGCGTGCTGGTGGCGAGGATGCCGACTGCAGAGACGTTGGTGAACGTGCCGCTGTCGCCTGCCGCGAAGAAGTGGGTGGCGATCGGAGCCTCGGGATCCTCGGACAGCTTCTCGAACAGGTAGTAGTGGTTGACGAGCCCGAGGTCGATCTCACCCTGGCGGGTGGCATCGACGATCAGGCCGTTCTTCTCGTAGGTGCGGACGCCGTTGTCGCGCAGCCCCTCGAGCCACTGGCTGACGCGCTCGTCGCCATCGACCAGTCGCATCGCGCTGACGTGCGCCTGGAAGGAGGCGTTGCCCGGGGCGATCCCGACGCGGCCCTCCCATGCGGGATCGGTGAGGTCGTAGATCGAGTCGGGCAGCTCGCCGGTGCCGTCGTCGCCGGTGCGGTAGACGGCCGTGCGCACGCGTCCGGTGACGCCGACCCAGGTGCCGTCGTCGGCGCGATGGCTGTCGGAGACCAGGCCGAGCACGTCTTCGGGCAGCGCTGCCAGCTGGTCGGCGACGACGCCGATCGCGCCGGCATCCTGTGCGAAGAAGACATCGGCCGGTGAGGCCTCGCCCTCCTCCTGGAGGGTTGCGGCGAGCTCCGGGCTGCCGGCGTAGCGAACCTCGAGCTCGATCCCGGTCTCCTCGCTGAACCGCTCGAAGACCGGCCCGGCGAACTCCTCGTTGCGGCCGGAGTAGACCACGAGCGGCCCTGCTGCGTCGGCGCCCTCGCCGTCGCCGGTGCCCGTGGGGGTGGGGTCGTCTGCTCCGCAGCCAGCCAGTGCCAGCATGCCGGCTCCGAGCGCGGCCAGCAGCGCGATGCGGCGTGCGGCGCGGGGTCGTGGTCGATGGGTGGTGGTCATCGTCGAAATGCTCCCTGTGGGGGTGGTTGTCGCTGGTGACCGCAGGACGGGGTCCTCGGTCGAAGCGGCACCCTAGCAGCTGTCAGGGAGACCTTACAAGTGCCCGTCAGGGATGCCTGACAATAGGTCGTGGTGGGTGCTGGGACCTGCTCGTGGCAGGTCAGCCGCTGATGCGGGCGATGACTGCGGCGCGAGGCGCCAGGCGACTGCCGTCGCGCAGCTCGATCATCTTCCGGGCCAGCGCGAAGACCACGTCGCCCGGGCCAAGGCTGCCGGCGCCCTCGCCGACGGCCAGCACGACGCAGCGCTGCACCGGGGAATCGCCCAGGCCGGCGGGGACGTAGATGCGTCCGCGCTGCTCCTCCTCGGCGCCGGGCTGCAGGTGCACCCAGTCGTCGAGCGGCTCGAGCACCTCCGGAGCCAGCTGGCTGTCGAGCTCATGCTGCATGTCCTCACGATAGCGCAGCCCAGCGCCGATCGTGGGCTGCGGATTGGGGTAGGTTGCCGGGCATGGCCAGCTCGACCCACCACCCCATCGCCGCCCGCCTGGGCGACGCCGTCAAGGACTACGGGGAGGGGGATACCGTCGTGCGTGCGCTCGACCACGTCAGCGTCGAGTTCCGCCACGGCACCTTCACCGCGGTGATGGGCCCGTCGGGCTCGGGCAAGTCCACCCTGCTGCACTGCATCGCCGGCCTCGACTCGCTCACCGCCGGCGAGGCCGCGATCGGCGGCACCGTCCTCGGCGAGCTCAGCGACCGGCGCCTGACCGAGCTGCGTCGCGAGCGCATCGGCTTCGTCTTCCAGGCGTTCAACCTGCTGCCCACCATGGACGCGCGCGACAACATCCTGCTGCCGCTGCGCCTGGCCGGTGCGCATCCCGACGCCGCGTGGATGGACCAGGTGGTTGCCACCCTCGGCATCGGCGACCGGCTCCACCACCGCCCCAGCGAGCTCTCCGGCGGCCAGCAGCAGCGCGTGGCCGTCGCCCGTGCGCTCGTCACCCGGCCGGACGTCATCCTCGCCGACGAGCCCACCGGCAACCTCGACTCGACCAGCGGCCGCGAGCTGCTGGCCTTCCTCCAGGAGGCCGTGCGCGAGCTCGACCAGACCGTCGTCATGGTCACCCACGACCCCGCCGCCGCGACCTTCGCGCAGCGCTGCGTGTTCCTGGCCGACGGGCGTATCGCCAGCGACCTCGAGGGCCCGACCGTCGACGGGGTCCTCGAGACGATGCGCGCGCTCGGCGAGGGCATGACCCACGCCGAGCGCTCGGCCCCGGCTGGCGGGGGTCGCTGAGCCGTGCTGCGCGCAGCGCTTGCGGGCATCCGTGCGCACCTGCTGCGCTTTGCCGCAACGACCTTCGCGGTGGTGATCGGCGTTGGCTTCGTCGCCGGCACGTTCGTCTTCACCGACACCATCAACCGGACCTTCGACGAGCTCTTCGAGGATGCCTACGCGGGCGTGGCCGTGGTCGTGCAGCCCGAGCGGCAGTTCGCCGAGCTCAGCGGTGGGGCGGCGAGCATGCCCGAGACCGTCCTCGACGACCTCGCCGACATCGAGGGCATCGAGGCCATGCGTGGCAGCGTCATCGGCACGGCCACCATCATCGCGCCCGACGGCACGGCGGTGCTGCCCCAGGGCCCGCCCACGCTCGGCTTCAGCTGGGATGGCAACGAGGAGGTCGGAGGCTTCCGCATGCGTGCCGGGGAGTCCCCGGCACGCGCGGGGGAGGTCGCGGTCGACTCGGGCTCGTCCAGCCGCCACGACATCAGCGTCGGGGACGAGGTGACCGTCGTCTTCCCGGACGACCGCGGGACCTTCCGGGTGTCGGGCATCGTCGAGTTCGGGCGCGCCGACAACCTGGGCGGCGCGACGATCGCGGTCTTCACCCTGCCCACGGCCCAGCGCTACTTCGGGCTCGAGGGACAGCTCAACGCGATCTTCGTTGCCGCGAGGCCGGGCGTGGACCACCCGCAGCTGCGCGAGGCCGTGGCCGAGCGGCTGCCCGACGGCGTCGAGGCCGTGCTCGGGGCCGAGGCCGCATCGGATGAGGCCGAGAACATCGCCGAGTTCTTCGGGATCGTGCAGAGCGTGCTGCTGGGCTTCGCCTTCGTGGCGATGTTCGTGGGCAGCTTCATCATCTACAACACCTTCGCGATCGTCGTTGCCCAGCGCATCCGGGAGTTCGCGCTGCTGCGCGCGATCGGCGCCACGCGGCGCCAGGTCGGTGGCGCGATCATGGTCGAGGCCACGGCCGTGGGGCTGATCGCCTCGGCGCTGGGGATCGTGGCGGGGCTCGGCCTGGCGATCGCCCTGCGCGAACTGATCGAGGCCTTTGGCGGACAGCTGCCGCAGACCGACCTCGTGCTCCAGCAACGCACCGTGGCCGTCGCGTTCGCGCTCGGGGTGGGCGTGACCGTCCTGGCGGCGCTGGTGCCAGCCATCCGCGGCACCCGGGTCCCGCCCGTGGCGGCGATGCGGGTCGATGCCACCGCTGCACCCAGCGAGCAGGGCAGCCGCGTCAGGCTCTGGCTCGGCGCGGCCGCGGCCGCGGGTGCCGGGATCCTGGCATGGCTCGGCATCCGCGCCGACAGCGGCCTGCTCGGGGCGCAGCTCGTGGGAGCGGCTGCCGTGGCGGCGATCCTGATGTTCGTGCTCGTCGGCCCCGTGCTGGTGCGGGTGCTGGTGCCGGCGATCGGCCTGCTGCTGGCCCGCCCGTGGGGGGTGGCCGGGCGCGCCGCGGTGGCCAATGCGATCCGCAGCCCGCAGCGAACGGTGGCCACCGCATCGGCGCTGATGATCGGCGTGGCGATCGTGGTGCTCACCGTGCTGATGTCGGGCTCGATCGACCGGACGGTGCGCGCCCAGCTCGACGACACCCTGCGGGCCGACCTGGCCGTGGGGCGGTTCGATGGTCCCCCGGCAGGCTTCTCGACCGCCGTGGCTCGAGAGCTGGCCGCGGTCGAGGGCGTCGACCGCGTCGCCTCGATCCGCTTCAACCAGTTCCGCCTGCCCGGCGACGACTCGATCCGGATCCTCGACGGCATCGACCCGGAGGCCATCCAGGGCCTCTTCGACCTGCCCATGGTCGAGGGCAGCGAGCGCAGCCTGCGCCCCGGGCGGATCCTGCTCGACCGCCAGGTCACCGAGCGTCGTGGCCTTGCCATCGGCGATGGCATCACCCTGCGCTTCCCGGCCGGGGACGAGGTGGAGTTCGAGGTCGCGGGCATCTACGAGTCCGGTGCCGGGCTCGAGAACTACATCATCCACATGCAGGACTACGAGCAGCTCTACTCCGAGCAGCTCGACGGGCTGGTGCTGGCTTCGGTGGCATCCGGGATGGACGTGGACGAGGTCGCCGAGCGGGCCCGCGAGGTGCTGCTCGACTACCCGGTGGTGGAGGTGCGGACCCAGTCCGAGCTGCGCGACACCTTCCTCGAGCAGATCGACCAGCTCCTGCTGCTCGTGCTGGCGCTGCTGCTGCTGTCGGTGGTGATCGCGCTGCTGGGGATCGTCAACACCCTGGGCCTGTCGGTGCTCGAGCGCACCCGCGAGATCGGGCTGCTGCGTGCGGTGGGGGCGACGCGGCGCCAGGTCGCGGGCTCGATCGGCGTGGAGTCGGTGCTGGTCGCCGTCTACGGCTCGATCATCGGCGTCGTGCTCGGCCTGGCCGCTGGCTGGGCGCTCGTGGAGGCGCTCGGCAGCGTCGGCTTCGTCGGTGCGGGCATCCCCCGTGGCGTGGTGCTCGACATCCCCGCCGGCGTGATCGTCGAGGTCCTCGTGGTCGGCATCGTGGCCGGCGTGCTCGCCGCCCTGCTGCCCGCCCTGCGCGCCGCCCGCCTCGACGTGCTGCGCGCCATCTCCCGCGGCTGACGGCGCACCCCTACCCGAGTTTCCGCCACCAGGTGGCGGAAACTCGGGTAGGGATGTAACGGCCGCATCCCCGCCCCGCCTGGCATCTCAACTTTCCGCCACCAGGTGGCGGAAAGTCGGGGCAGTGATGTAACGGACGCCGTACGCACGAGGGGCCGCCCCGGGTGGGACGGCCCCTCGCTGGAACCCGTGGGCCATGGCGGCCCGATCGTCGCCCGATCAGTCGCCGCGCAGGATGGCGATCAGGCGCAGCAGCTCCATGTAGATCCAGATCAGCGCCACGAGCATCGCGAACGCCGAGTACCACTCCATGTACTTCGGCGCCCCGTACTGCTCGCCCTCGACGATCGTGTCGAAGTTCACCGTCAGCATCAGGGAGGCAAGCCCGATCACGCCCAGGCTGATGACGATGCCGAGTGGCCCGGTGGCGTTCAGCAGCGGCAGCGTCACGCCCAGCAGGCCGAGCGCGTAGTTGGTGAGGAACAGCAGCGCCATCGCGAAGAACGACGTCGCGATGATCCGCCGCCCGCGCGGCCCGAACCGCACGATCCCGCTGCGCCACAGCGACAGCATCGCCAGGAAGACGAGGCCCGTCGCCAGCGCCGCCTGGAAGACGATCCCCTCGTACTGCACGTTGTAGGCGTACGAGATGGCGCCGATCACCATGCCCTGCAGCAGCGCGAACACCGGCGTGAGGAGCGGTGCCAGGTGCGCCTTGAAGCTGATGATGAACGACATCGCAACGCCCACGAGGCCGCCGACGCCGGCGATCGTGAAGGCCAGCTGCTGCTGCGCCCCGGA
>SKUG01000087.1 GCA_007122215.1 Thermoleophilia bacterium
ATGCGCGGACACGTCGGCTCGCTGAACGTCTCGGTGGCGGCTGCCGTGGCCACGTTCGAGGCCGAGCGCCAGCAGCGCGCCGCCGGGGCCGGCTCGTGAGCATGGCAGCAGCCGGTGGGGGGCCTGGGCTCGTGCTCGTCGTCGATGGCAGCAACGTCGCCTGCAGCGTCGAGCCCCGGCTGGAGGATCGGCAGGTGCTCGACCGTGCGGCCACCGTCGCCGCCCGCCTCGATGCGCGGCTGGTGGCGGTCTTCGATGGTGACGGACCGCTGGCCGCGCCCGGGCGGCGGATCGACGCCGGCTCGGTGGCAGTGGTTGCCACCGGTTCCCGTCCCGCGGATCCACGCATCGAGCGGATCGTCCGCGAGGAGCTCACCGCCGGGGCCGAGGTCGTGGTGGTGACGGCCGATCGCGCCGTCGTCGATGCCACCACGGGCCCACAGGTGCGGACCTGGGCGCCGGCGCGCCTGCTGGCCGAGGCGAGCGAGCCCGCAGCATCCGCACATGACCCTCAGGCTGAGGTCGAGGGTCCTGCGACCAGCCGCCTTGCTACGGTGCTTCCGGCGGAGGTCCTCGAGCGCCTCGAGGCGCTGCGACGGAGCACCTGAGCGGGCAGGAGACTGCCAGGTCGACGGCGAATCCCCCCTGCAGGTTCCTGCATCCGCCCGCGTGGGTAGTATCCCGCTGCAAGCCTCAGTCTCAGGTAGAGGTCGAGGGTTGCAGTGGGGAGCGTCGCAGTGGTGCATCGGGGACAGCGACCTGGCTCGTGGGAGGGCCATCGCCTCGGGCAATGCCCGGCCCATGCAGCGCTGCGTACACCGGGGAGGGTGTAGTGGGAGTCCTGCAGCAGGGTGAGCAGCGTCCGGTTCGCAGCTACGAGCGCGTGGTCCACGACATGGGCGAGCAGCGCCTGGTCGAGCGGGCCCGTCGTGGTGACGCCAAGGCGATGCACGCGCTCATGAAGCGCTATGCCGGCTTCGTGCGGCTCAAGGCGTCCAGCTACTTCATTGCCGGCGGCGACACCGACGACCTCGTCCAGGAGGGGCTCGTCGGCCTCTACAAGGCCGTGCGGGACTTCCGCTCGGATCGCGACTCGACCTTCCGCAGCTTCGCCGAGCTGTGCATCACCCGCCAGATCATCACCGCCATCAAGACGGCCACGCGTCACAAGCACGTGCCGCTCAACAGCTACGTCTCCTTCAGCCACACGCCCGCCGGGCAGGGGTCCGACAACGAGGTGACCGTGGGCGAGTCGCTGGCCGGCTCGGCCGTCGACGACCCGATCTCGCACGTGATCTCCTCCCAGGAGCTGCGCAGCCTGCTCGACTGCCTGGATGCGCGGCTGTCCCAGCTCGAGTCCGGGGTGCTGCAGGGCTACCTCGAGGGCCGCAGCTACGAGGAGATCGCGGAGATCCAGGGCTGCGATACCAAGACCGTCGACAACGCGCTCCAGCGCGTCAAGCGCAAGGTCGCCGAGCACCTCGACGCGCGCAACGTCCCGGCCTGACACCCCCGGGCGCTCGCCGTGTTCGCAGGCGGTCTGCAGCGGGAGGTGAGCCCTGCGCGGGCCGCGCCGCGCCCGGTTCCACGGCACGCCGGGTAGGCTCTGCAGCGTGACGGCCCTGCCCGCATCCAGCCCAGAGCGTCGCGCGATCGCCGGGGTGGTCCTCGCGATGGCGATCGCCGCCTTCAGCCAGACCAGCGTCGCGACGGCGATGCCGCTGATCGTCGCCGACCTCGGGTTCCTGCGCGACTACTCCTGGGTGATCGTGGCCTCGATCGTGCCCGCTGCCATCAGCGCCCCGGCCTTCGGGGCTGCCGCCGACCGCTGGGGACGCAGGCGGGTGCTGCTCGTGGGGATCCTCGCCTTCTGCCTCGGCGCGCTCGGCGCCGGTCTGGCCCAGTCGATGCAGCAGCTGATCGGCGCGCGCGTGCTGCACGGCATCGGCATCGGCGGGATGATGACCCTCGCCCAGACGCTCGTGGCAGACCTCGTGCCCGTCGCCCGGCGCGGCGCCTACGTCGCGGTGCTCGGCACCGTCTTTGGCGCGGCCACGGTTGCCGGGCCGCTGCTGGGCGGCTGGATCGCCGACGAGCTGGGCTGGCGCTGGGTCTTCCTGGGCACGATCCCACCCGGGCTGCTGGCCGTGCCGATGGTGATCGCCTGGCTGCGCGCGCCCGGCGCCGACGCCGCCGCGCGCATCGACGTGCCCGGGCTCGTGGCGATCTCCGTGTCGGCATCCGCCGCGATGGTGGCGCTGCTCTGGGGCGGTGTCCGCTACGACTGGGGCTCACCGCAGATCCTGGGGCTCGCGCTGCTGGCGCTCATTGCAGCTGCCATCGCCTGGCGGATCGAGACGCGCTCGGCCAGCCCGATCGTCGACGTGGGCGGCCTGCGCGAGCCGATCGTCGGCCTGACCTCCCTGGCTGCCCTGCTCGGCGGGGCGGTGCTCTTCGGGATCGTGCTCTTCGTGCCGCTCTACCTGCAGGGGGTGCGCGGGGTTGGCGTCACGGAGTCAGGGCTCGTGCTCGTCTGGTTCATCGCCGCGTTCGCAGCGGCAGCCGCAGCCGCGACCCGCATCGGGTCCACGCGCGGGGCGTGGCGCACGGTGCTGGTCGTGGGCGGGGCCGTCACGGTCCTGGGGGCAGGGCTGGCCAGCACCATCAGCCCGGGCGGGGGCAGGCTCGACACCATCGGCCCGCTGCTCGCACTGGGCATGGGCCTGGGGCTCGTGCTGCCGGCGATCGTCCAGCTCGTGCAGCTTGCGGCACCTGCCGGGCGCCTGGGGCGGCTCACGGCGCTGCACCAGTTCTGCCGGGCGTTCGGCGGGGCGGTCGGCGTTGCGGTGGCTGGCGCGATCGTCAACAACCGTCTTGCCGATGCCGTGCTCGACGCGCTGCCCGCCCACCTCCACGACCGCATGGGAGACCTCAGCTACCGCAACGCCACCAGCCTCGGGATTCCGGACGATGCGAACCTCGTCGAGGCCTACCTGATGCTCGCGGCGATCCGCGGCGGGCTCGACGCCGTGCTCACCGAGGCCCTGCAGGTGCTGACGCTCGTTGCGGTCGTGCTGCTGGTGGTGCTCGTGCTGCTCGCGCACCGGATCGGGCCGCCCGTCCCCGCTGCGCAGGCGCTACAATCCGAAGGCGCTACGCCGGAGTAGCTCAGCTGGTAGAGCACCTGTCTTGTAAACAGGCGGTCGTCGGTTCGATTCCGATCTCCGGCTCTGCAGCGGCCCGCTCAGCCGCGGCCGGCCTCCCAGGCCGCGACCATCTTCTTCACCGACAGCAGGCCGTAGTCGAAGACGTGCGTGGACCCGTCGTCCATCGCCACCGTGACCCGGTTGAGCAGCATCCGCTTGCCGGCAGTGAAGCTGAGCACGTGGCTGCGCTCGAGCCGCAGCGTGAAGTGCTCGTCGCGGATCTCGCGCCGCACCCCGCCGCGGCTGCCGGTCCCTGCGAAGTCGCCCACGGCGTTTCGCGCGGCCCTGGGCAGCCCGAACGACTTCAGCAGGTCGTCGTTGATCGCCCCCATGTCCTGCTTCGATGCGAACACGATCGCCTGGTCGGTGATCTGCAGCCTGCCCGTGAAGCGGCCCCCGTCCGGCGGGACGTAGTTCACCGTCCAGTGGCCCAGCTCCCGCTCCTCGGTCTCCCCTGCCATCGCTGCTCCTCCTGCCCTTGTCATGGCATCCAGAGCCTATCCGGATTCCATGTTCGCAGGGCGTTGCCCGGCCCGTCCGAGCCGCCCCCGGGAAGGACCGCGGCCACGCAAGGCGAATATCCAGCGCATGACAACTCTCGCACCGGCCCCGCGCCGCACCATCAGGACCATCCTTGCAACCTCGATCATGCTCGTGGCCGCGCTGGCGCTCACCGCGTGCCAGGACGAGGAGACCCGCACCTACATCGACGGCTTCAACGCCGCGATGGAGGAGCTCGACAGCGCTGCCGACAGCATCAGCGACGTCGAGGGCTTCGAGGGCTACGAGCAGGGGCTCGCAGATCTCAACTCGGTGATCGACACCCTCGAGGGGCTGACCCCACCGGAGTCGGTCTCCGGAGACCACGATGACCTCGTGGCTGCAATGCGCGCCGCGCTCGAGGCAGCCGGCCAGGTCACCGCGGACAGCAGCGCCGAGTCGGACATGCAGTCGCTGCAGCAGATGGAGGCTGCCTTCAACGAGGCGTCAGACGCCCGCGACCGGATCGCTGCCGAGCTGGGCGGCGAGGAAGACTAGGTTCACTGCCTGCCGGGCGTCCGACCGGGCGCCCGGCAGGCCGCCACGGCCCGCGGCGAGCGTGGCCGTGGCGGTCACGGCTCCCAGGTGGAGTCGATCGCCGCGTGAAGCTCCTGGGCGAGCGGCCCGTCGAGCAGCACGGTGGCCTCGCGCGACTGGCGCCCGGCACTTCCGCGCAGCAGCCGCGGGTCGAGGTAGGCGGTGCTCACCAGCCCGGCCCCATCGGCAACCGCCAGCAGGCCGTGCAGCATCCGCCCCTCCCGGCGTGCCTCGCCCTTGTCGAGCGCCGTCACGGTCACGCCGGCCGCGCGTAGCTCCTCCAGCTCGTCCCCGTCGTACTCGTCCACGGTCACGAGCCGCACGTCGACGCCGCGGGTCGCGGCATCCATCAGCGCCCCGCGAGCCGTCTCGTCCCGCACGTGTCGGGAGACCACCGTCAGCTGCTCCTCGGCGCTGCCCAGCAGGTGGTCGATCGCAGCGGAGGCGTCGAGGACCCCCACGTAGGGCTCGTTGACGTAGATGCCGTGGGGGCGGGACTCCGCAGCGGCCTCCCGCAGCCAGGTGGGGTTCCCCGAGCGCGCCGCGCGCTGCAGGTTGCGCACCGCATCGGCCGCCGGGCCAAACACCTGCACCCCGGCCTCGATCCGCTGCAGCGACGCGCTGGCGGCCACGTCCGTGCCGACGATCGCCGAGCGGTCGTCGATCGCCACGACCTTGGCGTGCTGCTTGCCGGGCTTGTCATGCCAGGCCTGGATGCTGATGCCGTCCTCGGGAAGTGCCGGAGGACGATGCTCGAGCTCGCGGGCATCGCCCATCACGTGGACGGCCACGCCCCGCTCCGCTGCGCCCGCGAGGGCTTCCATGGTGGGCTCGTGGGAGGTGCGGAAGATGTCGATCCAGACGCGACTGTCGGCGTCGTCGATCAGGCGGGTGACCTCGCCCAGGAGCACGTCTCCACTGCCCACCACCAGCCGGGCCTCGTTCGAGTCGACGGCTGCGGGGAGGAATGGGTGTGCTGTGCTTGTGGGAATCTCCATGGAACGCGACTGCTGGCTCGCTGGCCCGTGGTTGCCGGGCCTCCGGGCGGTCCGTGTGACGTCATCATAGTGCGCGGGGCGCGCCTGCGCCGCCTGTCCGGCCGCCCGGCGGCCCGTCCGTCACGCCGTATGGCCGGTCCGGACCGCGTGCGAATCACACGGAGCCCGGTGGAGGTGCGGCCCGTCGGAAGGACGCTGTCGCTGCCGGATCCACGGCGGCGTGGTCAGCTCGCTGCAGCGGTGGTGAGCGGCCGGCACCCGTCGTCGGTGACGACGACGGTGTGCTCGAACTGCGCACACCACGAGCCATCGACGGTGACGGCCGTCCAGCCGTCGGTCAGGGTGCGGATGGCCGGGTCTCCCCAGGTCAGGATCGGCTCGATGGTGAACACCATGCCGGGCTCGAGCCGGAAGGACGCCATCACGTCCGGCACGTGCGGAACCGAGGGGGGGCCGTGGAAGGCGGTGCCGATGCCGTGCCCGCGGAAGGTATCCACGATTCGCATGCCACCACGCGTGGCCGCAGCCTCGGTGGCGACGCCGATCTCACCCACGACGCGCCCAGGCCCCACGGCAGCCATGCCGGCGTTGAGGGAGTCCAGCGCCACCTCCATCAGGCGGGCCGCGTGCGGTGCGAGCTCGCCCACACCGATGGTGATGCAGGCATCGGCGTGGATGCCGTCCCGCCACAGCGTGAGGTCGATCGAGAGCAGGTCGCCGTCGCTGAGCAGGGCCGGGCCCGGGATGCCATGGCAGGCGACCTCGTTGGGGGAGGTGCACAGCGATGCCGGGAAGCCGCGGTAGCCAAGCGTGCTGGGATAGGCGCCGAGCCGGATGGCCTCGGCGTGGGCATGGGCATCGAGCTCTGCGGTGGCCGTGCCAGGTCGTGACATCTGCGCGAGCTCGGCGAGGATGCGGGCGACCTCCGAGCC
>SKUG01000096.1 GCA_007122215.1 Thermoleophilia bacterium
CCCGCGCGCGGCTGTCGGTCAACGCCCAGGAGGCCACCGCGCTGGCGAGCCTGTTCACCGAGCTCGACATGCTCGCCCGCGGCCGGGTCACGGCCCGCCGGGCCCTGGGGCCCACGCCGAGCGGCAGCATCGCCTGAACTCGCGCACGCTCCTTGCGGGGAACGCGGACAGCCCCGCGCAGGAAGCCGTGGCATACTGGGTTCATGCTCAAGTGTTAGAGCATGTTGCCGATACGTATAACGGGTAGAGGGTGCGCCGCGACCGGGCAGGGTCGCCGCGCATGGGGACAACGTTCCAGTGGGTGATCCATCATGGGCGACATCGAGTCGCAGGCCAGGGTGCTCGTGCGCGAGCTCCACGACGAGTTCAGCGCACGCCTCCAGAACTACGCGCTGTCGATCCTTCGCAACCGCGAGGATGCCGAGGATGTCGTGCAGATCGTGTTCACGAACGCCTACCGCAGCGTGCTGGCCGGCCGCGTGCCGCGCAGCCGCGAGGCCTGGCTCTTCCAGGCGACGCGCAACGCCTGCATGAATCGGCTGCGCACCCGCCGCCGCAAGGGTGCGGGCACCCTCGACGGGAACGACCGCCCGGAGGTCGCCGCCGCCCACACGACCGAGGATGCACTGCTCGACCGGCTCCACGTGCAGGCCTTCTGGCGAGCCGTGGACGCGCTCCCCGAGCCCCAGCGCCAGGCCATCATCCTGCGCGAGATCCGCGGCGCGAGCTACCGGGAGATCGCACAGCGGATGGACACCACCGAGAGCGCCGTCGAGAGCCTGATCTTCCGGGCACGCAGCGGCATCCGACGCACCATTCCCCGGATCGAGGCCCGCGCGGCCTAGCCGGCGCGCCGGTTGGTCCGGACACGCCCGGGGTATGCCCCGGGCATGACGGCTCGAGCACATCGGCGCGCGCCCACCCGCATCGGCGTGGCCGCGGCATCGCTGGCCACGTGCCTCGCGCTGCCCGGGGCAGCCGCAGCACACGGCCTCAGCGGCAGGGCAGACCTGCCCGTCCCCGTGGGGATGTTCTACTGGGCCGCCGCCGCAACGCTGCTGGTCTCCTTCGTCCTGCTGGCCGTGGGCTGGACCACGCCACGGGTTGGCCGGCACCGCTCCCGACCGCTGCCACGGCTGACCCGGCTCCTGCGCACCCCCGGCCTGCGACTGGCGGCACAGCTGGCCAGCCTCCTGCTCTTCCTCGTCGGGACCGCCTCGGCCTTCCTCGGGGGCGAGGCCCGGCCCGACCAGGTGATGGCGCCCGTGCTCGTCTTCGTGATCCTCTGGGTCGGCATGGTCCCGATCCAGGCCATCTTCGGCGACGTCTGGGGCGCCATCCACCCGATGCGGCCACTGGCCCGGCTGGTCGGCGCCCCGGAATATGCGACCGGGCGCATGCCGCCCCGCTGGGGCGTGCACCTGGCCACGGCCGGCATCATCGCCTTCACCTGGCTCGAGCTCGTCTACCCCACCGTGAGCAACCTGCCGCTCCTGGGGACGCTGATGGTGGCGTGGGCCGTGCTGACGGTGGCCGGGATGCGCTGGGCCGGCATCGAGACCTGGCTGGCGCGTGGCGAGCCCTTCGCCGTCTACCTCGGACTGCTGGCGCGCATCGCGCCCCTGGGACCGCCGGCGCCCAGCGCGGGCGCTCCACGAGCCGCCGACCACCACCAGGAAGCGACGAGCAGCGCGCCCCTGCAGCTGCGCGCGCCGTTCGTGGGAGCCGCGGCGCTGCGCCCACCGCTCGGGATCGTGGCGCTGCTCGGGGCGATGATCGGCTCGATCAGCTACGACGGGTTCAGCGAGACCCCGTGGTTCACCCGCCAGCTGTCGATCTGGCTCGCCGAAGCCCAGGGGCGCGGCCTCGACGTGGAGCTCACCCGACTGGGCATCCGCTCACTCTGGTTCGTGGCGTTCATCCTCGCTGCAGCGCTGCTGCTGGCGGGATTCGGGGAGCTGTGCGGCCGCCTCGGGCGGCTGCGGCGGCTGCCGGGCGCCACCCATCCCGGGTCGATGGCGCACTCGCTGCTGCCGATCGTGGTGGGCTACGTGATCGCCCACTACTTCTCCTACCTGGTCTTCCAGGGACAGCTGTTCCTGAGCCGCCTCTCTGATCCGTTCGGTCGCGGCTGGGACCTCTTCGGCACGGCGGGGATGGGGGTCGACTACACGGTGGTGGGCCCGGAGACCATCTGGTACGTCCAGGTCGTCAGCATCGTCGGCGCACACGTGGTGGCGCTGGCCCTGGCACATGACCGGGCGCTGGAGCTCGCGGGCGAGCGCTCCCGGGTGACGCTCTCCCAGGTGCCGATGCTCATCCTCATGCTCTGCTTCACCCTCGCCGGGATGTGGTTCCTCTCCGAGGGCTTGAGCTAGCGCGCAGCGCGCCCAGCCGGCGCGGGCCTCAGACGACCTGCAGGGTCGGACGCAGCAGGATCTCGTTCACGTCGACGCGCGCGGGCTGCTCGAGCGCGTACATGACGGCCGAGGCCACGTCGCCGGGCTCGAGGGCCCACTCGGGCGTGCCGTCGTCGAAGAAGGGGGTGTCGACCATGCCAGGGCCGATCAGGGTCACCCGCACCCCCGAGTCGCCGACCTCCTGGCGCAGGGCCTCGGCCATGGCAGTGACCGACCACTTGGTCGCCGAGTAGAGCGAGCCGGGCAGGACGCGGCGCCCGGCCACCGAGCCGGTCAGCACCATGTGCCCGCGCGACTCCTGGATCGCGGGCAGCATCGCCCGGATGGTCAGGGCGCAGCCGTAGACGTTGGTGAGCACCATGTCGCGCCAGTGCTCGGGGGTGGACTCGAGGAAGCCCCGGGGCGCACCGAAGCCCGCGTTGGCGAAGCCGGCATCGATCCCGCCCATGGTCTCCTGGCATGCCGCAACGAAGGCCTGCTGGTCGTCCCAGTCGGTGACGTCGAGCCGGTGCGCCACCACCTGCTGCCCCTCGACGACGGGCTCGGCCCCGAGCCCTGCCGCCAGCTCCTCGAGGAGCTCCGTGCGCCGGGAGCCGAGCGCGAGGCTCCAGCCCGACGCCCAGGCGGCACGCGCCACCTCTGCCCCGATCCCGGAGCTCGCACCCGCAATTGCCAGCCTCTTCCCTGCCTCATCCACCTCTGGAAACCTCCCCCAAGCTCACGCTTTCATCTGCCTGGCATCTGGATATGACTGCTATCCGGGGTGTGGTGCGAGACAAATCCGAACCTGCGGGTAGGTTACCAGTGTGACCCAATCCGCCCACATACTCCTCGTGGAGGACGCTCCCGACATCGTTGCGCTGGTCCAGCCGGTGCTCGCCAAGGAGGGGTTCCTCGTCAACGTCGTCTCCAGCGGCCGCCGCGCCGTGGACGTCGCCCGTGCCGAGCGCCCGGACGTCGTCGTGCTCGACCTCGGCCTGCCCGATGCCGATGGCGTCGAGGTCTGCCGCGAGATCCGTGCGTTCTCCGACGCCTACATCATCATGCTCACCGCGCGTGATACCGAGGCCGACAAGCTGGTCGGCCTCTCGGTCGGCGCGGACGACTACCTGACCAAGCCGTTCTCCCACCGGGAGCTGATCGCCCGCATCAAGGCCATGCTGCGGCGTCCGCGCGGCACCTCTGCCCGGCGGCCACGCCGCTTCGAGGTGGGTGAGCTCATGCTCGACGAGGGCGCCTACGAGGTCCGGGTCGCCGACGAGGAGATCCGCCTCACCAAGCTCGAGTTCGAGCTCCTGGCCACCCTCATGCGCCGACCCCGCGAGGTCGTGACCCGCGAGGAGATCATCAGCGGCGTGTGGGGCGACAACTGGTACGGCGACGACCACGTCGTCGACGTCCACGTCTCGAACCTGCGCAAGAAGCTCGGCGACCGGGCCCGCGACCCGATCTTCGTCCGCTCGGTGCGCGGCGTGGGCTACCGGCTGGGCGAGTGCCGGCCGACCTCGGACTCCCCGTCCAGGTAGTCCCGGAGCTCACGCATCGCCTGCTCCACCGCCACCTCCAGCTCCCCTGCCGCCTGCTCGCGGGAGGCACGGCCGGGATCTCCCCCCCGAAACTGCTGCTCGAGCCGTGAGCACAGCAGCTGGATCGGGACGGCCCCGAAGTAGAGCGCCGAGGAGCGCAGCTGGTGGGCGGCCCGCACGATGGCGTCCGGGCTGCCGTCGACCAGCGCCGCCCCGATGGCCCCCGCGCGCCCGGGCAGCTCGTCCCGGAAGCTGCGCAGGGCGGCATCGACCACCGTCGCATCGCCGATGTCCTCGACCAGCGCCCGCAGTGCCTCACGGTCGATCGCGGCCGCCCCGACCTGCTGGCCTGCCCAGCGCGTCACCGCGCTGCGAAGGTCCTCGAGCCGCACCGGCTTGGGCAGGTAGTCGTTCATCCCGGCGTTGAGGCAGCGTCGCCGCTCGCCGTCGAGCACGCTGGCCGTCATCGCCACGATCGGCACCTCCCGCGCGCGCTCGCCCAGCTCCGTACGGATCCGGCGGGTTGCCTCGTAGCCGTCCATCTCCGGCATGCTGCAGTCCATCAGCACGAGGTCCGGAACCTCGCGGGCCAGCATCTCGAGCGCCTCGGCACCCCCGGCGGCCCAGGTGCCGTCCAGGCCCAGCCGCTGGAGCTGCATCAGGGCCAGGTTGGCGTTGGTTGGATTGTCCTCGACCACCAGCACCCGGGTCGTGGCACGCGAAGCCTCGGGCAACGTCGAGCGGCCTGCGTCGCTCGCCCCGAGGAGCGGCTCGACATGGTCGGCCGGCAGGTACCGACGCAGCACCGATGGCGGCAGCGGCTCGAGCTCCTCCACGCCGTCCGGCTCGCCATGGGACAACGGGAGGTCGACCCGGAAGGTGCTCCCGTGTGGCGAGCGGGCGTGCACGCTCACCAAGCCACCCATGAGCTCCACCATCCGCTGGGTGATTGCCAGCCCCAGCCCCGTCCCGCCGGTGCGGGCCGCCGCGTCCAGCCCGACCTGGGAGAAGGGCTCGAAGAGGTACTCGACGTGGGCCGGATCGATGCCGGGCCCGGTGTCGGCCACCTCGAGCCGCAGGCCCTGCCCCCCCGGCGAGCACGCACGCACGACCACCTCGCCCTGCTCGGTGTACTTGACGGCGTTGCCCACGAGGTTCATCAGCACCTGCCGCAGGAGCGTGGCATCTCCCTGCCACGCCCAGCCGCCAACCTCCCCGAGCTCGGTGCGCAGGTCGAGGCCGCGCGAGGCGGCCACCGGCGCCAGCAGTCCCACGGCCTCCTCCACGACCTGCTGCAGGCGGAAGGTCACGGGCTCGGGCTGCAGGCGCCCGGCCTCGGCGCGGGAGTAGTCGAGGATGTCCTCGATGGTGGCCAGCAGCGCCAGCGATGACCGGGTGACCAGGCGGGCCATCCGCGCCTTGGCCTCATCGAGGGAGCCGTCGTCGATCAGCTCGAGCATCCCGATGATGCCGTTGAGCGGCGTGCGAACCTCGTGGCTCATGATCGCCAGGAACTCGGACTTGAGGCGGGACGACATCAGCGCCTGGTCATGCGCCTCGGCGATCGCGCGCGTGGCGCGCCGCTGGCTGGTGACGTCCCGGAACATCCAGAGGTAGCCGATGGGGGCACCATCGATCAGCACCGGCACGTAGTCCTGCTCGAGCACCCCGCCGTCGCCACGTTCGAGCTCCACGCCCAGGACAGGCTCGTTTGCCGTGGCCGCCGCAGCGATCCGCCCGCTGCGCCCGGCTCCCTCCGCAACCCGCCCGAGCACGTCCGCCGCGGCAGGGAGGGCGCCCGGCACGTCGGCCTCGGCGTCCCCCACGGGATCGCAGCCAGCCAGCGCTGCTGCGGCAGCGTTGATCACGGTAACCCGGCCGGCAGGATCCTCCACGATGATGGCTGCCTGGATGTGCTCGATCAGTCCCCGCAGCTGGGAGGTGCGCTCGAGCAGGCTGCGCTCGGTCTCCTTCTGGGCGGTGATGTCGGTGGCGATCGCCCGCACGACCACCGACCCGTCCGGACGGCGGGTCGTCGCGGCACGCAGCCAGTACCAGCCGGGGCTGGCAGCGGGCAGGTCGACCAGCAGCTCGCAGTCGAGGTCCTCACCGCGCAGGATCATGTCTCGCACGTCCTGCGCCGAGGGGCTCGCGCTCGTGCCGATGGCGTCGCGCAGCGCGCGCGCCAGGTCGGCACCCGAGGGCTCACCCGCCGCGAGCGCTGCCAGGTCGATCCCCATCCTCGTGACCAGGCGCTCGAGGTTGCTGACGTAGTTGACCCGGGCGACGCCGGCGGCGTCGTACTCGACCTCCAGCAGGATGTCGTCGATGGCATGGCTGATGGCCTGGAGGCGATCGGCGGCGATCTCTCCCTCGGTGCGCAGCTCGTCGATGTGGAGGGTGGAGCGGGTGGTGACGACGATGCCGCCAACGTCCGGTTGGTCGAGCATGTTGTGGGCCCAGCCCTCGAGCGACCTCCAGGCACGATCCCTGCCCCGGATCCGGAAGACGCTGCGCTGCGGACGGGAGGGATCCTCGACGATCGCTGCGATGCGCTGCATCACGTCGTCGAGGTCATCGGGGTGGACGAGGTCGAAGACGTTGTGCTGCTGCAGCTCTGCCTCGGGCCAGCCCACGAGCTCCTCTGCCGCGGGGTTGACGTAGCGGATGTAGCCGCTGGGCAGCAGCACCGTGCGTCCCTCCCCGGTGTGGTTGACCAGCGCCGAGTGCAGCCGGGCCAGCGCGGCCTCGTCGAGCGGAGGCTCGGGGCCCTGCGGGGGCCGGTGGTCGCCGGACTGTCCTGCTGCCATCTGCTGCATCCCTTCGTTGGCTGGGGGCAACGTCGCTCCGCACGATACGGCCCCTGTCGGGATTCTTCCAGCCCACGCGCGTGGCAAACCCTTGACGCCGGTCCGGCATGGTGGCTCGATGGTGGTGGGGAGGGAGGCAGCCATGCAGCATGGACGCGCATGGCCGGCAGTACTGCTGCTGGCGCTGGTGACGATGATGGTGGCTCCGGCCGGGGCCGGGGCACTGACCTACGAGCAGTCGACGTTCGCCTGCGGCGGACAGCGTGGCGGCGGCTCCACCGATGCCACGGGACGGCTGTATGTCGCATGCTGGCATGCCGGCGGCGCTGCCTACCAGCCGAACGTGCTGGTGCTGCGGGCAGACGGGAGCGTCCAGCAGCGCGTGTTCCTCAACAGCTACGCGACGGACGTTGCGCCCTCTCCCGACGGCAGCTCCATCTACGCCTTCCGCAACCAGACCAAGGAGGTCGAGCGCTGGCAGCGCCGGCTCGACGGCTCCTACGTGCGCGACCCGAACTGGCAGCTCGCCGCCTATCCGATGTGGGGAACGATGTACCGTCCGCGAGGCGAGTTCCTCGACACCGACGATGCCGGGTTCATCTACGTGTCCGCCGGCACCTGGACGGATGCGCCGACGCGGATGCTCAAGTACCGCCCCGACGGGTCGCTCGTGACGGGCTTCGGGGACTGGGCCGAGGGCTGGACGCCGGGCCTGTTCTACTGGAACGCCACCGGCCTGGCCGCCAGCGCAGACGGCTCGCGGGTCTACGTCGCGGAGGTCGGCAACAACCGCATCCAGCGGTTCGACCGCCAGGCCGACGGCAGCTACCGCATCGGACGGGTCTTCGGGAACGATCCCGCGATCGACGAGGACCCGAGGTCGGGCTGGTGCGGGGATGACGTGCGGCCGTGGCGGATCGCTGCGCCCTACGACGTGGGCCTCGACAGCCAGGGGCGGATCCACGTGCTCAACACCACCTGCGGGCAGGTCAAGGTCTTCACCGCGGGCGGCGACCACCTGGCCACGGTGCAGGTCACGCCGATCGGCGGGCAGCGCATCCATGGCATGGCCGTGGCCGCGAGCGGCACGGTCTACCTGCCGGAGGTCGGTCGGGTGCTGCGGCCACGGGCCGGTGCCGTTGCCCCGGCCCCGCAGCCCGTCGAGCAGCAGCGCGTGCCGATCACCGAGCAGCACACCGGGTGGGCCCGGGCCCATGCCACCGCACCGGCACAGGCCATCGGGGCATGGCGCTGGACTGCGGCCGGCTGGCAGCGGGCCACGCTGCCGCACCGGCGATGGATCTGGATGCACCCGTTCGCGCCGGGCTGGATGTGGGCCTGGACGGAGGGCGACTGGTACGCCGTGCGCCCCCAGGACGTGTCGGCGCGCTAGCCGCCGCTGGTGCAGACCGGCAGCGGCCCCGTGGCGCGCGGGCTCAGGCCTGGGTGATCACTGCCGAGGCGACGATGGCAAGTCCGGTGCTGAGGAAGATGGCGTAGCGGCTGGCCAGAAGCATGTTCGCGGTCCTGTGGGGGGAGGGGTCCTGCACCCAGCATGGACCTGTTGTGCACAACGGTCAACATGCTGTGACGAAGTGTTCGTGGGAAGCGTATCGAAGCTCACGGACCCGGCGGTGCAGTACGGCCGCGCCGCGCCAGCAGCCACGCGATCCCGGCACCCACCGCTGCAAGGATCGCCCCGGTCCCCAGCAGCAGCACGAGCCGCCGGCCCGGAACCGCGGCAGCCTCGAGCGTGAGCGTCGCTATCGTCCGGGCACCGGAGCCATCGATGCCGGCCGTGAGCAGCGATACCTGGGACCCGACCGAGGCGGCTACCAGCAGCATCCCCACCCCGGCGGTGAGCATCGCGACCGAGAGCATCCCCCACCGCAGGCCAGGTGCGCCGCGACCGGCGACCAGGGCACCGCCCAGGGCTGCCACGGCAACGATGCCGAACGCGGCGATCGCGATCGCCAGCGATGACAGGAAGCCAGAGAGCGATGCGGCAGCGCGAACTGCGGCAGGACCGAGCAGCGCGATGTCCGCGACGTCCCGCAGCGAGCCGCAGCGCTCGCTGCCGGGCAGCCGCACGTCGACCTCCCCGATGGCGAACTCGCCGAGCGCCTGCTCGAGCGGCTCGACCACGCCGAGCAGGTCGAGCATCCAGCCGTCATCGTCGATCGCCCCCGACTCGACCAGGTCGATCAGCTGGGCATGGCTCGCACGCTGGGCCCGCTCCCAGAGGCGGATGCCCGTATCGGTACCGATGGCGAGGGTGAGCAGCTGCCGCAGGGCCGGCTCGAGCGCTGCCAGCCTGGCACGCGCCGCGACACCGCCGGCCGGAAGGCGGCACCGCACCTGCTCGGCGGCCTCGTCGGCCAGCACCCCGCCCAGCGTGGCACGCTGGCGCGGCTCGCTCACGACCACCGAGGTCGCGGCCACCCAGCGGTCGGTATCCCGGATGCTGCGGTCGAGCTGCCAGGCCGTCACGGTGGCCGCGATGGCAAGGCCGGCCAGCACCGCCAGCAGCAGGCTCCCGACGCGTCGCCCCCTCGCTACAGGCGGGGACGCCGGGGTGTCGCTCGGGGGCTCCGTGGAGGCATCGTCCATGCCGGCAGCCTACCGGCCACCGCCCCGGCCCGGATGGCCCGACACCCCGGTGCCCCATCGCAGCCGCCCGCCACAGCTGCTACAGTGACGGTGTCGGAGCCAGCCTGCGGTTGGCTTCGGTGAGGAATGCGCTTCTCCGCTGGTCTGTCGGGAATCCCCGACGACCGCCAGTTCGGAAGAGTTGAGTTCCGAACTGGCGAAGTACGTGTGCCACGCCCGTCGTGGCAGCGGAGGACAGACGCAGCGATGGCATCCGATTCCCGCCCGGACACCCTGGTGGGCGAAGCCATGCCGCATCCTGCCTCGTCTTCGTTCGACGTCCACTGAACACAGACAGACACAGGAGCAGACAATGCCAAACGGAACCGTCAAGTTCTTCAACGGCGACAAGGGCTACGGATTCATCCAGCCCGAGGACGGCAGCAAGGACGTCTTCGTCCACTACTCGAACGTGAGCGACAGCGTGAACCTCGACGAGGGCATGCGCGTCACCTTCGAGATGGGCGAGGGCCGCAAGGGTCCCGAGGCCACCGACGTGCGCCTGGCATAACCCGGCTTCACGCCGGTCGTGGCCATGCGGCCACGACCACGCTGCAGGGGCGTCATCGACCAGCCGGTCGGTGGCGCCCCTGTCGCGTTCCGGGGGGGGCAGGTAGCGTCGCGCAGCCCGGGGCGGACGGGCAGCATCGTCACCGGGACGCGGTGGAGCGCTGTCAGCCCCTAGGCCAGCAGGTCGCCCAGCAGCACGTCCGGGTGGCGCTCGCGACGATCCCGCAGCGCCCACTCGGTCGGAAACAGCGCGAGCGGCGTGCCGTTGGCCCGCTGCAGGACCCGCACGGACGGCCAGCTGCGAACCTCCGGCTCATCCTCCGTGCGCGTCTGCGCAGATGCCTTGTAGGGCAGGGGATCCAGCCGCACCTCGACCCCGAACTCATCCCGCATGCGGTGGACGAACACCTCGAACTGCAGCTGGCCCACGGCCGCGGCCACCGGACGCTGCATGCCGACGCTGGGGTCCACGAGCAGCTGCACGACACCCTCGCCTGCCAGCTGCTCCAGGCCTCGCTGGAACTGCTTCCGGCGCGAGGTGTCGGTGTTCACGACGTCACGGAAGATGTCGGGCGCGTAGGTCTTCAGCCGCGGGAACTCGACGGCATCGCCCGCGTGGATCGTGTCCCCGATGCGCATCTCGGCAGCTCCTGGCACGACGATCACGTCGCCCGGGTAGGCCTCGTCCACGGTGGCACGCTCGCGCCCGAACGGCTCGTGGGCATGGTTGACGACCACCGAGCGGCCCGTCCGCTGCACCGTGACGCGGTCACCGCGGGCAAAGCGCCCCGAGCAGATGCGGATGAACGCCGAGACGTCGCGGTGCCGGGGATCCATGTTGGACTGCAGCTTGAACACGAAGCCCGACAGGCCCGCGTCCACGGGCTGCGCGCCGCCGCTGGCAGTCGGCATCGCCTGGGGGGGCGGAGCATGCCGGAGCAGGACCTCCACGAGCTCGGCCACGCCCTGGTCGCGCACGGCCGCCCCGAAGAGCACGGGCGTGTGGCTGCCGCCGAGGAACGCCTCCCCATCAAAGCCGCCCGCTGCCTCCCAGGCCAGCTCGGCGCCGGCTGTCGCGGCCTCGACCAGCTCGGGGTCGTCGGCATGGCGGGCACCCTCGAACGCGTGGACCTCGAGCCCTGGCAGGGTGACGAGCCCGGAGAAGCGATCGCCATCGCCGATCGGCCAGTTCAGCGGGCAGGCTGCCAGCTCGAGCGTGCGCTCGACCTCGTCCAGGAGCTCCAGCGGATCCCGGGCGGGGCGGTCGAACTTGTTGATGAAGGTGATGATCGGCGTGTTGCGCGCGCGGCAGACCTCGAACAGGCGCCGGGTCTGGGGCTCGATGCCCTTGGCCGCATCGAGCAGCATGATCGCCGCATCGACCGCGCTGAGCACGCGGTAGGTGTCCTCGGAGAAGTCGCCGTGCCCCGGGGTGTCGAGGAGGTTGACGATGGTCCCGTCGACGTCCAGGCGCACCGCGCTGGAGGTGATCGAGATCCCGCGCTCCTGCTCGAGCGCCATCCAGTCGGTCACGGTGCCCGCACGCCCGCGCTTGGCACGCACCATCCCGGCCTCCTCGATCGCGCCGAACGCCTTCACGAGGTGCTCGGTGAGCGTCGTCTTGCCCGCATCCGGATGGGAGATCACCGCGATCGTGCGGCGGCGGGCGGCCTCGCTGCGGACGTGGCCGGCCGGTGCGGCGGTGGATGTGCCATCTGCTGACATGGCGCACAGCATGGCAGATCCCGCGCGCAGGATGCTGCGCCCGGCGAGACGGGCCGTGGTCCGGCGCGTGAGCGGCTAGTCGTCGCCCCAGCCGGCCGCCTTGTCGATGATCTCCATCGCCTCGTCGGGGGAGACGTCCATCGAGTAGCGAAGCTCCGATGCCAGGCGCCGGCGCGCTGCCTCGAGCCCGGTGGCCTCGGTCGCCGAGAGCTTGGCACCCTCGCTGGTGCGGCCCACGAGGTCCCGCACGAGCTCGGCAAGGTCCATCGCATCCCCGGTCTGGGTCTTCTCCTGGACGATGCGCGCCCGATGCTGGTGGTTGTCGGGCATCTCTGCGCCGTCACCCTTGATCGTCGTCAGGAGCTTCTTCGCGCGGGTCGGCCCGACGACCGTGCGCAGGCCCCGGTCGAGCGCGACCTGCTCGGGCAGCATCAGCGTCATCTCGCCCAGGTCGAGGTTGATGGTCAGGTAGGTCGTGCCGTCCCGTTCCTCGATCCCGGCAATGGTGCCGGCACCGTGGGGTGGACAGACGACGTGATCTCCGGGCTGGAAGTGGCTCATGCTTCCTGTAACGTCAGGAATCGGCCGAAGCTTGAGTCGACGGGAAACCGGGCCTCGAACCGACGGAGGCGACCCGGCTCCGACCCCGATCCGTCCGTGAGTCGCGGCCCTGCCGGACGGCACCGTCCCCGGACCATGCCCGGCGCGGGGGTGCTCCAGCTCAGATCAGGCCGATGGAGATGCCGTCATCGATGCTGAGGTTCACGGGATCGCCATTGAAGTTGCGGACCCGCACCGTCAGGACGTTGCCAGCGCGAGAGACGGTTGCCCCGGCAACGTCCGCGTCCTCGGTCTCGAGTGACACCAGGACGTTGGTGAGCTGCCCGAGCTGGGTGGACAGGCCCGGGATGGCGACCTCGTACACACCGACCTCCGTCCTCGTTGCGGTGATGGCTCCCGCAGCGAGGCTGTTGTAGGAGCGCGCTGCCACGACGCTGGCTCCGGCTCCACCCTCCTCGATGTAGGCCGTTGCATAGACCTCGTACGCCGCCTCGATCCGCCCGCGGGCATCCGGCGCGAGCTTGTTCCAGCCGACCGAGCCGTTGCGGATCTTCGCAGCGGTGATGGCACCGTTGCGGACCATGGGCGTCGCGACCGAGTTGGGCGCGAGCTTGGCTGCGGTGACCGACCCGTTGCGCAGGTGCGCGGTGACGACCGCGTTGCGGGCGACCTTCGGCGTGGTGACGGCGCCGTTGCGCAGCTTCGGCGTGGTGACCGCGCCGTTGGCGATCCCGGCAGGGCCCACCGCCGCCACGGCGGTGCCGCCCAGGGCGACCACCAGGGCGAGGGTGGCGACGATGAGGGCAGGCGAGGGCTTCATGTGCGCGGGATCCTCCGGACGATTCGGCGTATCCGTCCACCTTAGCGCAGCACCGGCGAGCCTGCGCAGGCGGTAGCATCGGGGGCGCGATGCCACGCAGCTTCGAGACACCGGCCGTGATCACCGATGACCGCCCCACACCCGATGGACCAGGGACCACCCCTGCCAGCGACGTGGTCGTGATGAAGTTCGGCGGCACGAGCGTTGCCGATGCCGACCGCATCCGTGCCGTGGCCAGGCGCGCCGTCGACGCCCATCGGGCGGGACGACGCGTGGTCGTGGTGGCCTCGGCGATGGGCCGCTCCACCGACCAGCTGATCGAGCTCGCCCGCGAGGTCACCAGCGGCTCGCACGAGCGCGAGATGGACATGCTCCTGAGCGTCGGCGAGCGGATCTCCTGCTCGCTGATCGCCATGGCGATCACCGACCTGGGCTGCGAGGCGGTGAGCCTCACCGGCTCGCAGGCCGGGATCGTCACCGACACCGCCCACGGGCGCGCCAAGATCGTGGACATCCGCGCCCACCGCCTGCACGAGGCGCTCGATGCCGGCAGGATCGTGCTCGTGGCGGGCTTCCAGGGCGTCTCGACCGAGCGGGACGTCACCACGCTGGGCCGCGGGGGCAGCGACGCGACGGCAGTTGCGCTGGCGGCGGCGCTCGGCGCACACTCCTGCGAGATCTACACCGACGTCGATGGCGTCTACACCGCGGACCCCCGGGTGGTGCCGGGCGCGCGCAAGCTGCACTTCGTCTCCTACGAGGAGATGCTGGAGATGTCGGGGCACGGCGCCCGGGTGCTGATGATGCGATCGGTGGAGTTTGCCCGCAACTACTCGGTCCGGCTGCACGTGCGCTCGTCGTTCGTGGACGAGCCGGGCACCTGGATCGGCGAGGAGGACGAGCGCATGGAGAAGGCGATCATCAGCGGGGTGGTGCACGACTCCTCCCAGGCGATGCTGGTCGTGGCCGGGGTCCCTGCCGGGGCCGGCGGCGTGGCTCGGCTCTTCGCGCAGCTTGCAGCCCGCGAGGTGAACGTCGACCTGCTGCTGCGCGCACCGGCCGGGGGCGAGGGCGGCAGCATCGTCTTCACCGTTCCCGAGGGCGACCTGCCCCGCGCCGGCAGCGTGCTCGACGAGGTGGTGCCCGAGGTGGGCGCCGATGGCTGGTCGATGGATGCCGACGTCGGCATCGTCTCCCTGGTCGGCGCCGGGATGCGCACCCACCCGGGCATCGCCTCGCGGATGTTCGAGACGCTCGCCACGGCGGGCATCGACTCGCTCGCGGTGGCCACCAGCCCGATCCGCGTGACGTGCGTGCTCCCTGCGGGACAGGTGGAGGCTGCCACGCGCGCCCTGCACGAGGCGTTCGAGGTCGACATCCTCGCCCAGGAACGCGAGCATGAGCCGATTGGCTGAGCTGGCGGGGGTGCTCCCGCCCGGCGCCTGCGACATCGACGGGCAGCTCGCGATCGGGGGCGTGCGGCTCGGCGACCTCGCGAGCGAGCACGGCACCCCGCTGCACGTCTACGACGAGGATGCCCTGCGCACGGCGCTGTCGGAGGTTGCCGCCGGCCTGGAGTCGTATCCGGGGCGATTCCGGATCGCCTATGCGACGAAGGCCTTTGCCGCGCGGGCGATGCTCGAGCTCGTCGCTGCTGGCGGGCACGGCGCGGACGTCGCCAGCGAGGGCGAGCTCGCCGTGGCGCTGGCCGCCGGGATGGACCCGGCGCTGCTGGTGGTGCACGGCAACGCGAAGACGCCGGCCCAGCTGCGGGCGGCGGTCGGGGCGGGTGCCGGCCTGGTGGTCGTCGACAGCATCGGCGAGCTCGACCAGCTCGCTGCGACCGCAGCCGCGGCAGGACGCCGGCAGGCGGTGCTGCTGCGGGTCACGCCCGGCATCGACGCCGACACCCACGCGGCGATCCGCACCGGCCACGACGGCTCGAAGTTCGGCATCCCCCCGCGCGAGGTGCGAGCGGCGTGGGCCGGAGCCGGGCGCTGGCCGTCGCTGCTGCTGCAGGGCATCCACCTGCACGTGGGCTCCCAGCTGCTCGACCCCGGCACCTTCGAGGTGGCAGCCCGCTGGGCCGCGAGCTTCAGCCAGCAGCTCGCCGAGGCCGGCCCGGACGTCACCACGCTCGACATGGGCGGCGGGCTCGGCATCGCCTACCTGCCCGGAGCGGCAGCGCCGAGCCCTCGTGCGTGGGCTGCGAGCGTTGCCACGGCCGTCGCTCAGGGGTTCCAGGAGGCCGGCCTCGCGCTGCCGGAGCTCGTGGTCGAGCCGGGCCGCTGCATCGCCGGACGGGCCGGGGTCACGCTGTACGCCGCGTGCTCGACCAAGGAGGTCCCGGGCCGGCGGATCGTCGGGGTCGATGGCGGCATGAGCGACAACCCCCGACCGATGCTCTACGGGGCGCGATATACCTGTGTGCCCGTGTCCGAGCCAGCGCCGGGCGTGCCCACCCGCAGCTGGACGGTTGCGGGCATGCACTGCGAGTCGGGGGACGAGCTCATCCCGTCCGTCGAGATCACCGATCCGGCCGTCGGTGACGTGCTTGCGATCCCCGCCAGCGGGGCATATGGACACTCGATGGCATCGAGCTACAACCTGCAGCTGCGCGCACCAGTCGTGTTCGTGTCCGAGGGCCGGGCGCGGCTGGTGGTGCGCCGCGAGACGATCGAGGACCTGCTGGCCCGCGAACTGTCCCGGAGCCCGATCTAGGTGGTGCTGCTCCTCATTGCCGTGGTGGCGCTGGTGATCGCGAACGGCTTCTTCGTCGCGAGCGAGTTCGCGCTGGCCCGCACCCGACCCACCCAGGTCGAGGAGTGGCAGGCCCAGGGCCGGCGCGGCGCTGGCTCGGTCCGCCACGGCATCGACCACCTCGACGCCTACCTGGCCGCCTGCCAGCTGGGCATCACGCTGGCCAGCATCGGCCTCGGGTTCGTCGGCAAGCCGGCGTTCCAGCAGCTGCTGGCACCGCTGACCGAGCCGCTGGGTGGTGCCATCCCGGCGATCAGCGCCTATGCGATCAGCTTCTTCTTCGCGTTCTCGATCGTCACCGTGCTGCACGTGGTCTACGGCGAGCTCGCCCCGAAGTCGATGGCGATCGCACGGACCGAGTTCACCGTGCTGCGGCTGGCACCGATCCTGCGCGCCTTCTACACCGTCAGCCGGCCGCTGGTGGACACCTTCAACTGGATGGGGAACATGACGCTGCGGCCGTTTGGCGTGGAGTCGATCACCGAGTCGGGGCGCGTGCCACACTCGGTCCCCGAGCTGCGCTCGATCCTGCGGGCCAGCGCCGAGGGCGGCCACATCCACGCCCTCGGCGGGGACCTCGCGGAGATGGCCGTGCTGCTGCAGCGGCGGGATGCACGCGACCTGATGGTGCCATCGGGCGACATGGCAGCCCTGCCGGCCGAGGCCTCCGTCGCCGATGCCGCCCGTGCGGTCACCGACAGCGGCCACGCACGGATCCCCGTGCTCGACGCCGAAGGCCACCCGACGGGACTCGTGACCGCGATCGACGTGCTCGACCGCATCAGCCGCGGGCACGCGGACGGCGACCTCTCCCCGCTGCTGCGACCGATCGAGGTCGTCCCCGAGAGCGCGAACGCCATCGACGTGCTGGCAACCCTGCGACGCCAGCGACAGCGGCTCGCGCTCGTGGCCAACGAGTACGGCAGCATCATCGGCCTGCTCAGCATCGAGGACATCATCGAGGAGATCGTCGGCGAGCTCTACGACGAGTTCGACGCCGGCATCGACCCCGACGATCCGGAGCGGCTGCGGGCCCTGCCCGACGGCGGCTGGTCGGTGCCGGGCGACTTCCCCGTCGGCGGCATGGAATCGGTCGGGGTGGAGCTGCCCGAGGGCGACTACGCGACGGTCAGCGGCCTGGTCACCGACCGGCTCGGGCGCATCTGCGAGGTCGGGGACACGGTGGCGGTCCCGGGCTGGCACCTCAAGGTCACCGAGACCGGCAACAACGTCGCCGCCCGCGTCGAGGTGCTGCCGGCCGCCGCCTCGGACGACGATGACGACTGAGCCCGGCACGGTGCCGTGGCTCATCGAGCCCGCCGCGCTCGAGTCTATCGCAGGCCACCTGCGCCGGGCCGGCTGCCCGGATCCCGTCCTCTTCATCGGCGAGCGAGTCGGCAACCTGCCGGTCCGCATCCCCACCGGGCGCCCCGCGACGGTCGTGCTGTGCGGCGACCCGGCCGGGATGGATGCGGCAGCGGCCGACACCCTCCCGCACCTCGACGCCGGCTCCCGGGCCTGCGCGCTGGACTGGGCACCTGCCGCGTGGACGGGCCACTGCCGCACGGACGCCGTCGCCGGGCACGCGGTCCAGCTCCTGGACGAGGTCGGCAGCTGCCGCCCCGTCGCGGGCTTCCACGAGTCGGCGATCGTGGCGATCGCAGCACCGGACTACGAGGGATTCCTCGTGGCCTGGCTGCACGCCCGCGTCGACCTGCCCGACCTCGAGGTCGGGCCGTCCCGCGAGCTGGAGGGATGCGTCTCCTGCCACCTCGCGGATGCGCCCCTGCTGGCCGGCCAGCGCCGGGGCATCGACATCGAGCTGCACCCGGATGCCTGGCCCCGGGACGAATGCGTGCAGGGCAGCGTCGAGGCCCGCGACCCGACAGGGAGCGTCCTGGCCCGCCTGCAGCTCACCCTCGCACGGGATCCGCTGGTGAGCTGCGTGGCGCAGGCCGCGCGCCCTGACGGCTCCCGCCCCGAGCGCGCGGCCTGGCTGGCAGCGCAGTCCCTGGCCGAGGGCCGGATGCGACCGCGCGCGGCAGCAGCAGCAATCCAGCGCGCGAACCTCGCCACCCTGCTGGGCTCGGGCCGGCTGGGCAGCCTCTGGCGACGGCTCCGACGGCGGCGGCAGGGCCGGTGACGTTCGGGGCGCACATTCCCGGCGTGCAGCTGACCGACGGGCACCGCGCGGCGGCGCTGGACCTGGCCGGCCTGCAGGCGGGCGAGCAGTACCTCGAGCTCGGAAGCGGGATTGGCCGGGGCCTCGTCGCTGCCGCCCGCCGGGGAGCGAGCGCGCGCGGGGTCGAGCTGCTCGAGGATGCCTGCACGCAGTCCCGTGCGGCAGCGAGGGCGGCGGGCGTTGCCGACCAGGTCGAGGTCATCCGCGGCGACCTGCTCGAGCACGACGTCTCCGATGCCGACGTGATCCTCCTCCACCTCGGGCCGGCCTTCCACGACCTGCTCGCCACCCACCTCGCACCGCGAGTCGCCGACACCGTCCGCATCGTCGCCTGCGGCTGGCCCGTCGAGCCGTGGATCCCCCGCGCGACCACCATCGCCCCCGAGCATCCGGCGTGGCGGTATGAGCCTCGCTCGGCTGCAGGCGCGCTCGTGCTCGATGCCTCGCCGGTACGGGCCTGCCAGCGAGCCGGGAGCTGCATCCTCGGGGTCCGGGCACGCGCAGGGATCGACCTCGAGGACCTTGTCCTGGAGGTCGGGACCGGCAGCAGCAGCTGGCAGGTCCACCCCAGTGGCCCGCGCTGGCTCGCTGCCGGGCAGGGCTGCTGGTGGACGCTCAGCGGGCCCGCCAACACCCGTGGTGCCGCTGGCCACCACGTGAACGTTCGCGCCCACGCACGCCTGCCAGCCCTGCACGACCACGCCGCTGCCGCTACGCTGCAGTCATGGACGATCGACCTGCAGGCACGCCACTGAGGATCCTCGTGCTCGGCGCAACCGGCTACGTGGGGGCCCGGCTCGTGCCCGAGCTGCTCGCCAACGGCCACCGCGTGCGCGGGGCATCCCGCTCGGCCGGCAAGCTCGATGCGCGCGACTGGGCAGCGAACGGGGCGTTCGAGTCGGTGGTGGTGGACGTCCTCGACCCTGGCACCATCGCCGAGGCGATGACCGACGTGGACGTCGTCTACTACCTGGTGCACTCGATGGGTCGCGGACACGGCGACTTCGCCCAGTCCGACGCCGCGGCAGCCCGCAACGTGGCCCACGCCGCCGCCGAGGCCGGCGTGCGCCGGATCATCTACCTCAGCGGGCTCGGGCGCGAGGACGACCAGCTCTCCGAGCACCTGGCCAGCCGCCACGAGACCGGCCGCGAGCTGGCACGCGGCAGCGTCCCGGTGACCGAGCTGCGCGCAGCGATCATCGTGGGCTCGGGCAGCGCGTCCTTCGAGATCATGCGCGACCTGGTCGGCAAGCTGCCGCTGATGATCACCCCGCGCTGGCTGCGGACGCGCTGCGAGCCGATCGCCATCCGGGACGTGATCGCCTACCTCGTGGGCGTGCTCGACGAGCCCCGCACGATCGGGGAGGTGCTGGAGATCGGCGGCGGGGAGGTGCATGAGTACCGGGAGCTGCTCGCCACCTGCGGCGAGGTCTACGGCCGCCGCCCGCGCATCCTCACCAACGGAAGAGCGCGTGTAGAAGA
>SKUG01000100.1 GCA_007122215.1 Thermoleophilia bacterium
CACTGGGGCTCGCCCGCATCGAACCAGGTCGACTGTGGCATGCCGTCGAGTGCCTGGCGCATGAACTCGCCCCACATCTGCGCGGGGAAGGAGCCGCCGGTGATCCCGGGCATCGAGCGCGTGGCGTCGGAGTGCCCCATCCACACGCACGCGGTGTAGACCGGGGTCATGCCGCAGTACCAGGCATCGTTGAAGCCGTCGGTGGTGCCGGTCTTGCCGGAGGAGCCGTGGCCGATGTTCGCGCGGGTTCCGGTGCCGCCCTGGACATTGCGCTCGAGGATGCTGATGATCGAGCGCGCCTGCCAGTCCTCCATCACCTTGCGCGGCCGGGGCTGCTCGAGCTCGACGTCCTGGCCGAGCGGGCCGGACAGGCTCGTGACCGCGATCGGGTCCTTGCGCACCCCGCCCCGGGCGATCGTCGCGTAGAAGTTGGTCTGCTCGAGCGGGGTGACCTCCTGCGCGCCGAGGCCGATCGACCACACCGGCTGCAGGTCGGACTCGATGCCCATGTCACGGGCGACCCGCACCACCTCGTCCGGGCCGATGTCGAGGGTCATCTGTGCGTAGACCGAGTTGTCGGAGGCAACCGTGGCGGTGGCAACCGACATCGAGCCCGAGAAGGACCCGGAGAAGGTCTTGGGTGACCACCACTCGGTCGATCCCACCGGCCGGACCTTGATCGGCATCGAGGTGTAGTAGGTGGCGTCCGGGTTGATGCCCTGCCGCAGGTAGGCCGCGAGCACCCAGATCTTCGCCGAGGAGCCGGGCTGGCGCTTGCCCTGGGAGGCGAGGTTGAACTTCGAGTCCGAGTACTCGGTGGAGCCGGCCATCGCCTTGATCTCGCCGCTCTGGGTGTCCAGCACGACCATTGCAGCGGCCGGATCACCCGGGTTGCTCAGGGTGTTGCGCAGCGTGTCCTCGGCGATGCCCTGCAGGCGACGGTCGATGGTGGTCTGGATCCGCAGCCCGCCCTTGCGCACGATGTCGGCGTCGTAGGTCTCGATCAGCGACTTCTCGACGTAGTCGAAGAAGTAGGGGAGCTTGCGCTCGCGATAGAAGCTGCCGGGCTTGAGCTTGACCTCGGTCGCCAGGGCCTCCGCGAGCTGGGCATCGCTGATCGACCCCATCTCGTGCATGGCCTGCAGGACCTGGTCGCGGCGGGCGCGGGCAGCCTCCGGGTTGCGCACGGGGCTGTACTCGGTGGGCCGCTGCGGCAGGCCTGCCAGCAGGGCCGCCTCGGGCAGGGTGAGCGCCCGGGCGGGCTTGGAGAAGTAGGTGCGGGACGCCGCCTCGATCCCGTAGGCGTTGTTGCCGTAGAAGACGAGGTTGAGGTACATCTGCAGGATGCGGTTCTTGGCGGCGAGCTCGGGGTCGTTGCGGCCGCGCTGCTGGGCCTCGTCGATGTACTTCTGCTCGAGCTCGTAGGCGAGCGTGGCCTCCTTGGCCTTGCGTGGGAGGGTCTTGTCCCGGGTGATCTCGGTGTAGAGGTTGCGCACGACCTGCTGGGTGATGGTCGACCCGCCCTCGGCCGCAAAGCCCGCCTCGAGGTTGCGCACGCCGGCGCGGGCAATGGCCTCGAGGTCGACGCCGGGGTGGGCGTAGAAGCGGCGGTCCTCGATCGCGATCGTCGCCTTCGGCGCCCACTCGCCCATCCGCCCGAGCGGGATCCAGGTGCGGTTCTCGTCGGAGCGGATCGCACCCATCCGTGAGCCGTCCGCGGCGAAGATGATGGAGTTCTGCCCGATCCGGGCCTCCTCGAGGGTGTCGATGCGCGGCCATGGATCGTCGCCGCGCAGCTCCCCGAACGCGAGCCAGCCGGAGGCCACGACGGTGGCAGCAAGCACGCCTGCGGCAGCTGCGAGCAGCGTGCGTCGCTGGGCGCGGGCCGCGCGGATGCGGGCCCGTCGCTGTCGCCTCCTGCGACCTGAATGCATCATGTCGAAACCGTCCGTGGCTCGGGCTGGCCTGTTCGTGTGTCCCATACCAGCGTTCCGGTTGCGAAGTCTAGTAGTCCTATCGTGCCACGGGAGCCATCCTCGGCAAAGCGGCCGTACACCTGCCACACGAGTGGCCGGGGAGGGTCGAGGCGAACCTCCTCCTCCTCCCCGGGCCCCACGAGCGCCATGATGGTGATGCCCGATCCGGGCGGAACGTACGCCAGCTCCACCGACTGGACCTCCGGCTCGTCGAACTCGGCGGTCGCGCGCTCCAGCGCCCGACGCGGGGAGGCTGCGCGGGCCGTGGGGGCCTCGACCAGCACCCGTCCGGCGAACTGCCAGCCCATCCACGGCCGGGCGGCCCACGTCGAGCTGTCAGGGGAGGAGGTGACCGTCACGGCGATGATCGACGGCACGATGAAGATGGCGGCGAGCACCACGGCGAGCACGATCCACGGAGCGCGTGACCTGCGCCGCGGCTCCCCGGACTCCAGCTGTGCAGGCACCGGCATGATGCCCGCAAGTATACGGGCCCGGGGGCTGCCGGGATCCGGGATGGCCCCGAGCTAGCCGTCGATGAAGTCGCCGGGATCCACGTCGTCGAGGAACTGGCGGAACTCCTCGACCATCGACTCCTTGTCGACGCCGCCCTGGCCCTCGAACTCGACGCCGCTCTCCTCGACGATCTCGCTGGCGGCCAGGATCGGGCACTCGACGCGCACGGCGATCGCGAGGGCGTCGGAGGGCCGCGTGTCAACCACGTGCTCGTCGCCGTTGCCGTCGAGGATGGCGACCTCGGCGAAGAAGGTCTTGTCGCGCAGCTCGGTGATCGAGACGCTCACGACCTCCCCCTCGAGCTCCTCGAGCATCTGCACCATCACGTCGTGGGTCCCGGGGCGGGGCGACTCGACGCCCTGCAGGCGCATCATGATGCTCGCGGCCTCGGGATGCCCGATCCAGATCGGCAGGAACCGGTTGTCGGTCACGGTCTTGAGCAGGACGATGGGCTGGCGCCCGACCATGTCGAGGCTGATGCCATAGATCACCATTTCCTGCATCGACATGCCGCGGCCTCCGATGCCTGCGTCCCGACCTGCCGGGCTGCGGGCAGTGGGCGTGCCTGGACTCGAACCAGGGACCTCCGCTTTATCAGAGCGACGCTCTAACCACCTGAGCTACACGCCCGCGTGCGGCGAGGAATCTATCAGGTTGCGTGAAGGCGCGCGATGCGGTCCTGCAGCTGCTCCACGACCTCCGCCAGCTCCCGGGCGGACGTGAACCGGAGCTCGAGGCGCACGGCCCGACGGCTGGGCACGATCCGCGGGGTGCGCCCGAAGAGCTGCTCGCAGAGCTCCTCAACCTCACCCTCCAGCTCAGGGTCAATCCGGGTTCGGATCGCGAGGCCGCCGGGCGACTCCGGGACGCTCTCGACCCGGGCGGCCTCGGCGTTGCGAACGGCCGTCTCCACCGCGCGGACCGTCATCCCGGAGTCGGCGGCAAGCCGCGCGAGCCGTCGCTGCTCGGCACGGGAGGACAGCCCCAGCAGGGCGCGACCGTGGCCCTCGCTGAGCTCGCCGGATGCGACCTGGTCGATCACCTCGTCGGGAAGCTCCAGCAGGCGCATGGTGTTCGACACCGCCGGACGGCTCTTGCCCACGGCCCTGGCGACCTCGGCCACCCCGAGGCCACACTCATCGACCAGCCGGGCGTAGGCGCGGGCGGTCTCGATGGCGCTCAGGTCGCGCCGCACGACGTTCTCGACCAGCGCCATGACCTGCGCCTCGTCGTCCGAGACGCTGTGCACCACTGCCGGGATGGTCTCGAGTCCCGCCTGCTGGCTGGCGATCCAGCGGCGCTCCCCGGCGATCAGCTCGAAGCTGCCGTCCTCGAGCTCCCGCACGGCCACCGGCTGCACGAGGCCCTGGCTGGCGATCGACTCTGCCAGCTCGTCGATCGCTGCACGGTCAAAGTGCTGGCGGGGCTGCTGCTCGTTGCGACGGATGTGGGTCGTCGGGATGTTCACGAGGCGGCCGGCGGACATCGTGCCACCCATGAGGACCGACAGGCCGGAGCGGGGTCGAGGAAGTTCCATGGCGCCATGCTGACGATGGCATCGGACGCATCACGCGAGCGGGTGTGCGCGCGCGAGGCCGACGCGCCGCGGAAAGCGCTCCGGAACGGGGCGCTCGCGGCGGGCACGGATGATCACGCCATCGCCGCGCAGCTCGGTGGCATGGGGCTCCAGGCGCGGGGGGCCCATGCCGAGCTCCTCGCACGCGCGCGCGAGTGCACCATTCGCCGAGTCCCCCCCTGCCCCTGCTGCTGCGGTAGCGGTGCTCAGGTACCAGGCCTCTCCTCCCACGCGCACGAAGGGAGCGAGGAGCTCCAGGGCAACCACGGGCGCCGCCAGCGCCCGCGCGATGGCAAGGTCGGCAGCGGCGCGCAGCGGCCCCCGTGCTGCCTCCTCGGACCGGACGCAGTGCACGTCCACGCGTCCCGACAGGTCGAGTGTCGCCGCGGTCTCCGCGAGGAAGCGGGCCTTCCGGCCCACCGACTCCACGAGGCTCCACCGGGTCTGCTCGAGGAGGATGGCCATCGGCAACGCGGGAAGGCCTCCTCCCGATCCCACGTCGACGACCCGTCGGACCTCGGGCCCGACCCTGGCTGCCAGCGACCCGGCCTCGTCGACGTGGAGCCCGACGCGCTCCCGCTCAGCCCTCGACATGAGGTTGAGCGTTGCGGTCTCGATGGCGCGCTGGAGCCGGTCCAGCGCTGCTCGCTGCTCGGGTTTCACGTGAAACGCCCTCCGGGGCCGTGGCGACGGCGGGAACGCGCGGGTCAGTCGGCCGGATGGATCACGAGGCGGCGGTTGGGCTCGGTGCCGGCGCTCTCGGTCTCGATCTCCTCGTTGTCGCGCAGGTAGAGGTGGATCACCTTGCGCTCCGAGGCTGTCATCGGATCGAGCTCGACCGGGCTCCCGGAGCGAATCACCTGCGCAACTGCGCGATCCGCCTGCTTGCGGAGCTGCCGTGCGCGGCGCTCGCGGTAGCCGTGGGCCTCGACGTAGACCGGGATGGGTTCCTCACAGCCATTGACGACCACGGCGTTGGCAAGGTACTGGATCGCATCGAGGGTCTGCCCCCGGCGGCCGATGACCAGCGCGATGTCGTCCTCGTCGCCATCGAGGTCGACGACGATCCGCCCCTGGTCGTAGCCGATCTCGTCCACGAAGTCCTCGCCGACATCCAGCGCGTTGAGGGTGCGGTCAACGAACTCGTCAACGAGGTCGGTCACCTGCTCGACCTGCTCGGCCGTATGCTCGGGATGGTCGCTCATCGCTTCCGCCGTCGCTTGTTGGGCCGCACGGAACCGTCCGGGGCCGGCTTCTCCTGGCCCCCTGCGGGGCCGGAACCACTCTCTCCATTCGACGGCTCGGGTGGCGATTCCTGCCGGATCTCCTCACCGCCGCCGTCGCGCTTGCGCTTGATCACCCGCTTGCGGCCCTTCTTGTCGGCCGGAAGGACGATCTCCCGGTCGACGTCGGTGATCGCCGTGATCAGGAGGTGCTGGGCGAAGGTCCAGACGTTCGTGACGATCCAGAACAGCAGCAGGCCGAAGGGGAAGCGGATCACGATCCAGAGGAAGAGGAACGGCAGCGCGAGGATGATGTACCGCTGCGCGCCCTGTGCCGTCGCGGTCATGACCCAGGAGGAGACCAGCTGCGACACCACGTAGAAGGTGACGAAGCCGGCGCCGGCCCATCCCAGGGTGTTCACGTCCTGGGTGATGTCGGGGATCACGCCGAAGAAGAAGTCGAGCGGGGCCTGCTCGCGCATCTCGGCGTAGACGCCGGTCTCGTCCTCGGAGAACTTCCGCAGCACGAAGAACAGCCCGATCATGATCGGCAGCTGCAGGAGGATCGGCAGGCACGAGGCAAAGGGGTTGATCCCGTTGTCCCGGTAGAACTCCATCATCTTGACCTGCAGCTGCTGGCGATCCGAGCGGTAGCGCTCCTGGAGCTGCTTCACGTACGGCTGCACGACCTGCATCGTGAGCATCGACCGTGTCTGCTTGATCGTGATCGGCAGGATCAGGATCCGCACGGCCGCGGTGAAGACGACGATGCTCCAGCCCCAGGGCAGGCCCGTGAGCGTGTGGATCGCATCGAGGCCCGTTCGCAGCAGCTCCAGCCACCATCCCCACATGCCTACACCCCTCCCTGGGTGGTTTCACGTGAAACCGGGA